>CAMKZP010000025.1 GCA_946477805.1 uncultured Enterobacter sp. | reverse complement strand
GTGCCAGTACCACAAATAATAACAGGATGTAATTCCCATTTAACAAGTCTGCGACGTTTATATTCACGGAGGCTAACTTCTTGTTTACCAGTAAGTTGTTGAATGAATAGATTATTTGGGCTACTGTTTTTCAGGTCAGGGAACGTCTTTAGCTCTCTCTGCGTCCTGATAACATTATCTTAAACAATAGCCGGCGGTTAGTTTAATCGTATTAGCAACCGACAGCTACCTATTATCGCGTCACCGCGTGCGTGCTTTGGCAAGGATTGCCGCAATGCTTTATCTGACTGGGCGTCCAGCGGACGATTGTGTATTTGATAGAGATAAGTCAGGAGGATAGTGTGAACATTAAGCGAAACTGGGCTGGCGTAGTCAGCTGTTTTTTGCTGTTTACGGTCGTGTGTATGTCGCTCGCTTTTAATGTGAAAGGCGCGTTCAGGTCATCCGGGCATCCAGAGCTGGGTTTACTCTTTTTCATTCTGCCCGGTGCGGTAGCAAGCTTTCTCTCACGTAAGGGGGAGGTCGCGAAACCGCTGCTGGGGGCGATGCTCGCAGCACCGCTGTGTTTGCTGATGATGCGCCTGATGTATGTCCCGTCCAGAAGCGTCTGGCAGGAGCTGGCGTGGTTGCTGAGCGGGGTGTTCTGGTGCGCGCTGGGGGCGCTCTGCTTCCTGTTTGTGCGCAGCCTGCTGAACAGGCGGAAACAGCAGAGATAAAAACGCCCTCGCGGTGAGGGCGTCTTCGCATTACTGGGCGGCAAACAGGCCCAGGTTCTCTTTGGCGTAGGCTTCAAAGTCCGTGCAGCCGCCGATGTGCTTCTGATCGAGGAAAATCTGCGGTACGGTTTCAACCGGTTTACCCACGGTTTTTTCCAGGTCCGCTTTGCTGATGCCTTCCGCATGGATGTCCACATAACGGAAGTTAAAATCATCACGCTCTTCGGTCAGTTTCTCTGCCAGTTCTTTCGCGCGCACGCAGTAAGGGCATCCTGGACGACCAAAAATAACTGCAAACATTTCTCTCTCCTCAAAAAACAAGCCTGACGGCGAATAGCGGGTAGTGTGCACGATAACCTGCCGTCATGGAAAGAAGGTTTCACCTGTCACTTTGATACAGTCAGGCTATGTTTCGCCAATTACACGCCCGGTATCTTTGCCTATACTGGCTGCCATACCGCGTACAGACTGATTAAGAGAGACAACATGACGCCAACAATTGACCTGCTCCGTTCCCATCGTTCCATCCGCCATTTCACCGGTGAGCCGATTACCCAGGCCCAGCGTGAGGCAATAATCGACAGCGCGAGAGGCACCTCCAGCTCCAGCTTCCTGCAGTGCAGCTCCATTATCCGCATCACCGACCCGGCGATGCGTGAACAGCTGGTGACGCTGACCGGCGGGCAGAAGCACGTCGCGCAGGCCGCCGAATTCTGGGTGTTCTGCGCTGATTTTAACCGCCATCTGCAAATCTGCCCCGAGGCCGAGCTGGGCCTTGCCGAACAGCTGCTGCTGGGCGTGGTGGATACCGCGCTGATGGCGCAAAACGCCTTCACGGCGGCGGAATCGCTGGGGCTCGGCGGCGTTTACATCGGCGGGCTGCGTAACAACATTGAAAGCGTGACCGAACTGCTGAAGCTGCCGAAACACGTTCTGCCGCTGTTCGGCCTGTGCCTGGGCTGGCCGGCAGATAACCCGGATCTCAAGCCGCGCATTCCTGCCGCCATGCTGGTGCATGAAAATCACTATCAGCCGGTCGACCAGGAGGTGCTGAATCACTACGACGAAGAGCTGGCAAACTACTATCTGACCCGCGACAGCAACAACCGCCGCGACACCTGGACCGATCATATCCGTCGCACCATCATCAAGGAAAATCGCCCGTTTATTCTCGATTATCTGCACAAACAGGGCTGGGCGACGCGATAGTTCATTCTGTATGATACCCAGGCTTTTCCCATGTTTTTAGAGAGGTGCAGGGTGAAAATTGCCATATTGTCCCGGGATGGAACGCTCTATTCATGTAAACGCCTGCGAGAAGCGGCGGCCAAACGCGGGCATCAGATTGAGATCCTCGACCCGATGTCCTGCTATATGAACATCGACCCTGCGGCGTCGTCGATTCACTACAAAGGCCGCAGGCTTCCGCATTTCGATGCGGTGATCCCGCGCATTGGTTCGCAGATCACCTACTACGGCACGGCCGCGCTGCGGCAGTTCGAGATGCTGGGGAGCTATCCTCTTAATGAATCCGTCGCCATCTCCCGCGCCCGCGATAAGCTGCGCTCGCTGCAGCTGCTGGCGCGACAGGGGATCGATCTTCCCGTCACCGGTATTGCCCACTCCCCCGACGACACCAGCGATCTCATCGACATGGTGGGCGGCGCGCCGCTGGTGATCAAGCTGGTGGAGGGCACCCAGGGCATTGGCGTGGTGCTGGCGGAAACGCGCCAGGCGGCTGAAAGCGTGATTGACGCCTTTCGCGGCCTCAATGCCCACATTCTGGTGCAGGAGTACATCGAAGAGGCCAAAGGGTGCGATATTCGCTGCTTTGTGGTCGGTGACGAAGTGGTAGCCGCCATTGAGCGCCAGGCAAAAGAGGGCGATTTTCGCTCTAACCTTCACCGGGGCGGCGTCGCGCGCGTTGCCGCCATCAGCGAGCGCGAGCGCGCGATTGCCGTGAAAGCGGCGCAGACGCTGGGCCTGGACGTGGCAGGCGTGGATCTGCTGCGCGCCACCCGCGGCCCGCTGGTGATGGAAGTCAACGCCTCGCCGGGGCTGGAAGGGGTTGAAAAAACAACGGGCGTCGACATAGCGGGTAAAATGATCGCATGGATCGAACGTCATGCAACGCCGGGATACTGTCTTAAAACGGGCGGCTGAATGGATTACCGCGCGCTTTTTGCGTAACCTATGCACAGTTTTTATTTAAGAGGCTGCACAGCGATGGATTTACAGGTCGTACCTACACTGGATACGTTACGTCAATGGCTTGATGATGCCGGTATCACCTTCTTTGAATGCGATTCCTGTCAGGCGCTGCATCTGCCTCATATGCAAAATTTCGACGGCATCTTTGATGCCAAAATCGATCTGATTAACGACGTCATCCTTTTCTCTGCCCTGGCCGAGGTGAAGCCCTCCGCGCTGCTGGCGCTGGCCTCCGATTTATCTGCCATCAACGCCAGTTCTTTGACCGTGAAGGCATTTCTGGACATACAGGATGATAATCTGCCGAAACTGGTGGTTTGCCAGTCTTTATTCTCCGGTGCTGGCCTCTCCTTTAAGCAGTTCTCCTGGTTTATGCGTCTGAGTGAAGAGCAAATTTCCATGGTCATGATGGAAGCCAGCGCCCATCATCTGCTGTACACCACGGATGATGACGCGGAAAATAATGACGCTTCGCCCAATTTTCTCCACTAAGCCTGTCTGACTTTTGCGCAGTCGCTGCCATAGCGGCTGCATATCGCCATTTTTTCTGCTGCCTTTAACCTTTTCTTAAAGAATATTTCACCTCCTCTAAGGCCATTTCGGCTTATCCCGTAGACATAACCTGCATAAAAAATTGATAAAAGGCGTTTTTTCGTCTGGGCTATAGCCGGAGACACAGGCTACAGTTATTCTTGCGGTGCTTACAAAAGCGAGCGGATCCTGCCGGGAAAAGAGGGTTATTTTTATTTCAGGCAGAGCGACAAACTATGCATGATTATTGCATATCTTCAGATTGCACAGTTTTAGTTCGTTTGTTAACGAGCTTTCAGAAGGAATAACGATATGATCGCTTTGAATAAAAAATGGTTATCGGGTCTGGCTGCGGGTGCTCTGATGGCCGTCTCTGCCGGCACGCTCGCTGCGGAACAAAAAACGCTGCACGTTTATAACTGGTCTGACTATATAGCGCCGGATACCGTCGCCAATTTTGAAAAAGAGACCGGCATTAAAGTGGTCTATGACGTGTTCGACTCCAACGAGGTGCTGGAAGGCAAGCTCATGGCGGGGAGCACCGGTTTTGACCTGGTGGTCCCCTCAGCAAGCTTCCTCGAGCGTCAGCTGACGGCGGGCGTCTTCCAGCCGCTGGATAAAAGCAAGTTATCCAACTGGAAAAACCTCGACCCGGAGGTGCTGAAGCTGGTGGCTAAGCATGACCCGGACAACAAATACGCGATGCCGTATCTGTGGGCAACGACCGGTATCGGCTTTAACGTCGACAAAGTGAAAGCGGCGCTGGGCCCGGACGTGAAGCTCGACAGCTGGGACGTGGTGCTGAAGCCGGAAAACCTTGAGAAGCTGAAAAGCTGCGGCGTCTCTTTCCTCGATGCGCCGGAAGAGATTTTCGCCACCGTGCTTAACTATCTGGGCAAAGATCCGAACAGCAGCAAGGCCGACGACTACACCGGCCCGGCAACCGATCTGCTGCTCAAGCTGCGCCCGAATATTCGCTACTTCCACTCCTCTCAGTACATTAACGACCTGGCAAACGGCGACATCTGCGTGGCCATCGGCTGGGCGGGCGACGTCTGGCAGGCGGCTAACCGCGCGAAAGAGGCGAAAAACGGCGTGAACGTCTCCTACTTCATCCCGAAAGAGGGGGCGCTGGCCTTCTTCGACGTCTTCGCGATGCCTGCTGATGCGAAAAACAAAGATGAAGCCTATCAGTTCCTCAACTACCTGATGCGTCCGGACGTGATCGCCCACATCAGCGACCACGTGTACTACGCCAACGGCAACAAGGCGTCCGTGCCGCTGGTCAGCGAAGAGATCCGCAACAACCCGGCAATCTATCCGCCGGCGGACGTGTTCGCCAAGCTGTTCACCCTGAAGGTTCAGGATCCTAAAATTGACCGCGTGCGTACCCGCGCGTGGACCAAGGTGAAAAGCGGTAAGTAACTTAACGTGAGTCGTAGGCCGGGCAAGCGTCAACGCCCCCGGCAACAGGCGCACCGCTCTGGTGCGCCTGCACCATGATTTGATCTCTGCCGGAGAACACCCCGTGAATGATGCTACCTCCCGCCCGCAGGCGAAAGTCCGTAAAGCGCTGACCCCGCTGCTTGAAATTCGTAACCTCACCAAATCATTCGACGGCCAGCATGCCGTGGACGACGTCAGCCTGACGATCTACAAAGGCGAAATTTTTGCGCTGCTGGGCGCATCCGGCTGCGGTAAATCCACCCTGCTGCGCATGCTGGCGGGGTTTGAACAGCCGACCGCCGGGCAAATCGTGCTGGACGGCGTGGATCTCTCCAGCGTGCCGCCGTATCAGCGCCCGATTAACATGATGTTCCAGTCCTACGCGCTGTTCCCGCACATGACGGTGGAGCAGAACATCGCTTTTGGCCTGAAGCAGGACAAGCTGCCGAAAGCCGAAATCACCGCGCGCGTGGCCGAGATGCTGAGTCTGGTGCACATGCAGGAGTTCGCGAAGCGTAAGCCGCACCAGCTCTCCGGCGGCCAGCGTCAGCGCGTGGCGCTGGCGCGCAGCCTGGCAAAACGGCCAAAGCTGCTGCTGCTCGACGAGCCAATGGGCGCGCTGGATAAAAAACTGCGTGACCGGATGCAGCTGGAAGTGGTGGATATCCTCGAGCGCGTGGGGGTGACCTGCGTGATGGTGACCCACGACCAGGAAGAGGCGATGACCATGGCCGGGCGCATTGCGATCATGAACCGCGGCAAGTTCGTGCAGATTGGCGAGCCGGAAGAGATTTACGAGCACCCGACCACCCGCTACAGCGCGGAGTTTATCGGCTCGGTGAACGTCTTTGAAGGGCTGCTGAAAGACCGCCAGGAAGACGGGCTGGTGATTGAATCGCCGGGCCTGGTGCACCCGCTGAAGGTCGACTCTGATAACTCGGTGGTGGACAACGTGCCGGTTTACGTTGCTCTGCGTCCGGAAAAAATCATGCTCTGCGATGAGCCGCCCGCCGACGGCTATAACTTTGCCGTCGGGGAAGTGGTGCACATTGCCTATCTGGGCGACCTCTCTATCTATCACGTGCGTCTGAAAAGCGGACAGATGCTCAGCGCCCAGCTGCAGAATGAACACCGCTATCGCAAGGGGCAGCCGACCTGGGGCGACGAAGTGAGCCTGTGCTGGGACGCCGACAGCTGCGTCGTACTGACGGTATAAGGAGCGGACAATGAGCACACTTGAACCTCCAGCCCGCGTCAAAAAGCCGGGCGGTTTCGCCCGCTGGCTGGCGCGTATGCAGATGGCGCACGGCCGCAAGCTGGTCATCGCCATGCCGTATGTCTGGCTGATCCTGCTGTTCCTGCTGCCGTTCCTGATCGTCTTTAAGATAAGCCTGGCGGAGATGGCGCGGGCGATCCCGCCCTATACCAACCTGCTGGACTGGGCCGACGGGCAGCTGACGCTGACGCTGAATCTGGGCAATTTCCTGCAGCTCACCGACGATCCGCTCTATTTTGAAGCGTACCTTCAGTCGCTGCAGGTGGCGGGGATTTCGACGATCTGCTGTCTGCTGCTGGGCTATCCGCTCGCGTGGGCGGTGGCGTACAGCAAGCCTTCGACGCGCAATATTCTGCTGCTGCTGGTGATCCTGCCGTCGTGGACCTCGTTCCTGATCCGCGTGTACGCGTGGATGGGGATCCTGAAAAATAACGGCGTGCTTAATAACGTCCTGCTCTGGCTGGGCGTTATCGACCAGCCGCTGACCATCCTGCACACCAACCTCGCGGTGTACATCGGGATTGTCTACGCCTACCTGCCGTTTATGGTGCTGCCGATTTATACGGCCCTGACGCGCATCGACTACTCGCTGGTGGAGGCCTCGCTGGATCTCGGCGCGCGTCCGCTGAAGACCTTCTTTAGCGTGATTGTGCCGCTGACCAAAGGCGGGATTATCGCCGGGTCGATGCTGGTGTTTATCCCGGCGGTAGGGGAGTTTGTGATCCCTGAGCTGCTCGGCGGCCCGGACAGCATCATGATTGGCCGCGTGCTGTGGCAGGAGTTCTTCAACAACCGCGACTGGCCGGTAGCCTCGGCGGTGGCGATCGTTATGCTTCTGCTGCTGATCGTGCCGATCATGTGGTTCCATAAGCATCAGCAGAAACAGATGGGAGATCGCGGATGAACAACTTACCGGTAGTGCGCTCCCCGTGGCGAATTCTGATCCTGGTGCTTGGCTTCACCTTCCTGTATGCGCCCATGCTGATGCTGGTGATCTACTCGTTCAACAGCTCGAAGCTGGTGACCGTCTGGGCGGGCTGGTCGACGCGCTGGTATCGCGCGCTGTTCCACGACGATGCGATGATGAGCGCGGTGGGCTTAAGCCTGACGATTGCCGCGCTGGCGGCGACGATGGCCTGTGTTCTGGGCACTATCGCCGCGCTGGTGATGGTGCGCTTCGGGCGTTTTCGCGGCGCGAACGGTTTTGCCTTTATGATCACCGCCCCGCTGGTCATGCCGGACGTGATCACCGGCCTGTCGCTGCTGCTGCTGTTCGTGGCGCTGGCGCACGCCATCGGCTGGCCGGCGGACCGCGGGATGCTCACCATCTGGCTGGCGCACGTGACGTTCTGTACGGCCTACGTGGCGGTGGTCATCTCCTCGCGCCTGCGCGAGCTGGACCACTCCATTGAAGAGGCGGCGATGGATCTGGGCGCCACGCCGCTGAAGGTCTTTTTCATCATCACCCTGCCGATGATTATGCCCGCGGTGATCTCCGGCTGGCTGCTGGCGTTCACGCTCTCGCTCGACGATCTGGTTATCGCCAGCTTCGTCTCCGGGCCGGGCGCGACGACGCTGCCGATGCTGGTCTTCTCCAGCGTGCGCATGGGGGTGAATCCGGAGATCAACGCCCTGGCCTCTATCATCCTCGGCGTGGTCGGAATTGTCGGATTTATCGCCTGGTATCTGATGGCGCGCGCGGAAAAGCAGCGGGCGCGTGATATCCAACGTGCAAGACGCGGCTGAAGCATTTAAAATTTCCAGTGAAGTGCCGCGCATGACGCGGCACTGTTTTTCAGGGAAGTAAAACATTGGGATTCTTTCAAAAAACACGTCATACGCACGCTCGTCCGAACGTTCCTGCGCTGGTGCAGGTGGCGGCGCTCGCCATTATTATGATCCGCTGTCTTGACGTGCTGATGATCCTCAACACGCTGGGCGCGCGCGGCATCGGCGAGTTTATTCACCGCAGCGTGCAGACGTGGAACCTGACGCTGGTCTTTATGAGCAGCCTGGCGCTGGTGTTTATCGAGATCTACTGCGCGTTCTCGCTGGTGAAAGGGCGCAACTGGGCGCGCTGGGTCTATCTGCTGACGCAGGTGACGGCCGCCAGCTACCTGTGGGCCGCCTCGCTGGGCTATGGCTATCCGGAGCTGTTCAGCATTCCCGGCGAGTCGCGACGCGAGATTTTCCATTCGCTGGTGATGCAAAAGCTGCCGGACATCCTGGTGCTCTGCCTGCTCTATCTCCCCGCGTCCAGTCGGCGGTTCTTCCGTCTGCAATAATGTGTATAATCGCAGCCCTCGTCATCCTTAAGGTTTTCATATGCAGTGCGCACTCTTTGACGCCGGTCGCTGCCGCTCCTGTCAGTGGATAGAGCAGCCGGTCTCTCAACAACTCTCCGCCAAAATGACCGACCTGCACCAGCTGCTGGCTGAACACGCGGTGGGCGAGTGGTGCGCACCCGTTAGCGGGCCGGAGCAGGGCTTTCGTAATAAAGCCAAAATGGTGGTCAGCGGCAGCGTCGAAAAACCGCTGCTCGGCATGCTGCACCGCGACGGCACGCCGGAAGATCTCACCGACTGCCCGCTCTATCCGGCCTCGTTTGAACCGGTTTTTGCCGCGCTGAAACCGTTCATCGCCCGCGCGGGGCTCACGCCCTACAGCGTCGCCCGCAGGCGCGGCGAGCTGAAATACCTGTTGCTGACTGAAAGCCAAAAAGACGGCGGCATGATGCTGCGTTTCGTGCTGCGCTCGGAGGCTAAGCTGGAGCAGCTTCGCGCGGCGCTGCCGTGGCTGCAGGCGCAGCTGCCGCAGCTGAAGGTCATCACGGCGAATATTCAGCCGGTGCATATGGCGATCATGGAAGGGGAGAAAGAGATTTTCTTCACCGAACAGCACGCCCTGGCAGAGACCTTTAACAGCGTGCCGCTGTGGATCCGCCCGCAGAGTTTTTTCCAGACCAACCCGGTCGTCGCCAGCGCGCTATACGCTACCGCGCGGGAGTGGGTGCGCGCGCTGAACGTCAGCCACATGTGGGATCTTTTCTGCGGCGTCGGCGGCTTCGGGCTGCACTGCGCCACGCCGGACATGCAGCTGACGGGCATTGAAATCTCCGCCGAGGCCATCGCCTGCGCGACGCAGTCTGCCGCCGAGCTGGGGTTAACCAATCTGCACTTCCGGGCGCTCGACTCCACGCAGTTTGCCACCGGACAGGGCAATGTGCCGGAGCTGGTGCTGGTCAACCCGCCGCGCCGGGGGATTGGCAAAGCCCTGTGCGACTATCTGAGCCAGATGGCACCCGATTTTATCGTCTACTCCAGCTGTAATGCACAAACGATGGCGAAAGATATCGCCAGCCTGACAGGATACCGCGTTGACCGCGTGCAGCTTTTCGATATGTTCCCGCATACCGCGCACTATGAAGTGTTAACGTTGCTCGTGAAAACGCGCTAATTCTTAACCTCGCACCGGGCCTGCAATCTGGAGCAGGCCGGGTAAGGCGCAGCCGCCACCCGGCATCAACCCCGCACAATGTTCAACAAAATGTGAACTCTTCCTTGCCGCGAAATCAGGTAAGCTTAAGCCATGAGAAACAGTTAAAGGCTTACCCATGAAGCAGATCCTGCTGGTGGAAGATGACCACGATATCGCGGCGCTCCTGCGTCTCAACCTGGAAGACGAGGGTTACGTTATCACCCATGAACCGGACGGGGCTAAGGCGCTACAGCGTCTGGAAGCCCAGCCGTGGGACGCGGCAATCCTCGACCTGATGCTGCCCAACGTCGACGGCCTGCAGATTTGCCGCCGTATTCGCCAGATGACCCGCTACCTGCCGGTGATCATCATCAGCGCGCGCAGTAGCGAAACCGACCGTATTACCGGGCTTGAGACCGGCGCCGACGACTACCTCGCCAAGCCGTTCTCGGTGCAGGAGCTGATCGCGCGCATCAAAGCGCTGTTTCGTCGCCAGCAGGCGATGGGGCAGGCGCAAATCTCGGGGCTTATCCAGGCGCACGGCCTGACGATCGATCCCCTGGCCCGCGCGGTGCGCCTTCACGGGCAGGAGGTCGATCTCACCCCGCGGGAATTTGAACTCCTGTACTTTTTCGCCCGCCATCCCGGCGACGTATTCTCGCGTCTGGCCCTGCTGGAGCAGGTCTGGGGATATCAGCACGAGGGCTACGAGCACACCGTCAACACCCACATTAACCGCCTGCGCATTAAGATTGAAAAAGACGCCGCCGAGCCGGAGATCATTCGCACCGTCTGGGGCAAAGGCTATAAATTTGCGGAGCTGAACTCTGATGCGGCGCTTTAGCCTCAGCCAGCGGCTGACGCTGCTGTTTATCCTGCTGATGGCGCTCTGCGCCACCGTCGCCTGCGCGGTGCAGCTCTACAGCAGCATGCAGTACGGGAACGCGATGGTGCAGCGGCTGTCCGGCGGTCTGGCGCAGCAGATTGTCCAGCGCGAACCGATTCTGGACGCCCAGGGCAGGGTCGAGCGCAGCGCGCTTAAGCCGCTGTTCGATCGGCTGATGACCTTTAACCCGAGCGTGGAGCTGTACGTTGTCTCCCCGGACGGCGAGATTCTGGCCGACGCCGCGCCGCCGGGCCACATCCAGCGGCAAAAGATCGACCTCGCGCCGGTGCAGACCTTCCTCAGCGGCACCGCCATACCGATACTGGGCGACGATCCGCGCAGCCAAAACAAAAAGGTCTTTAGCGCCACGCCGCTGCGCGTGGAAGGCGAGCTAAAGGGCTATTTATACATTATCCTGCAGGGCGAAGAGTCCAACGCGCTGGCGGAGATGGCCTGGCACAAAGCGCTCTGGAGCACGGTGCTGTGGTCTCTGCTGTGGGTCGCGCTGTTTGGCCTGCTGGCGGGGCTGCTGATTTGGTACTGGGTGACGCGTCCGGTGAAACACCTCACGGTGGAGGTGGCCGGGCTGGAGCAGGACAGCATGAGCGCTATCAAACGGCTGGCAGCCGAGCCGCTGGAGCCTGCCGTCAACGACGAAGTGGCGATTCTGCGCAACAGCTTTATCGAGCTGGCGCGCAAAATCACCTCCCAGTGGGACCAGCTCTCCGACAGCGATCGCCAGCGCCGGGAGTTTATCGCCAATATTTCTCACGACCTGCGCACGCCGCTGACCTCGCTGCTGGGCTATCTGGAAACGCTTTCGCTGAAGTCCGCCACCCTCACGCCGCAGGAGCACCAGCAGTATCTCGCCACCGCGTTGCGCCAGGGGCAAAAGGTGCGCCATCTGTCCCAGCAGCTGTTTGAACTGGCGCGTCTTGAGCACGGCGGCATTAAGCCGCAGCGCGAGCGCTTCGCGATAGGCGAGCTGATATCCGACGTCGCGCAGAAGTTTGAATTAACCGCCCGCACGCGCGAGCTGAGCCTGCACATTGATGTTCCGGGTCCGCTGCCGCTGGTGAACGCCGACGTGTCGATGATTGAAAGAGTGGTGACAAACCTGCTCGATAACGCGATCCGCCATACCCCAGCGGGCGGAGAGATTCGCCTGGCGGTGTGGCAGGAGAACGAACGGCTGCAGGTTGAGGTGGCAGACAGCGGAGCAGGGGTCGATGCGGCTCTGCGCGACGATCTTTTTCAGCGTCCCTCAGCGTTGACTCCCCAGGCGTCGCGTGAAAACCGTGGTGGGTTAGGGCTGCTGATTGTGAGACGAATGCTGGAACTGCACGGCGGAGGGATCGGGCTGATGGATTCGGTGAGCGGAGCGCGTTTTCGCTTCTTCGTGCCGCTATAAGAAATTGCCGGGTGGCGCTGCGCTTACCCGGCCTACAACTCCCCCCGTAGGCCGGGTAAGGCGCAGCCGTCACCCGGCAAAGACCTTACTGCGGGAACCACTGCTCGCTAATTTTCTGATACGTACCGTCAGCCTTAATTGCCTTCAGCGCGCCGTTCAGCTTTTCCAGCAGGGCTTTGTTATCGGGGCGAACCGCGATGCCCAGGCCGGTACCGAAGTACTGCGGATCGGTCACTTTCTCGGTTGCGGTCCCCAGCTGCGGGTTGGTTTTCAGCCACTCGTTCACCACGGCAGTGTCGCCAAACACGCCGTCGATACGGCCATTTTTCAGGTCGATAATTGCGTTCTGGTAGCTGTCATAGGCCACGGTTTTCACCTCAGGATGTTTATCCTGCAGGTATTTCTGGTGCGTGGTGCCGTTCTCCATTCCGATGCGTTTGCCTTTCAGCTGGTCAAAGGCGGTGTAGGCCCCTTTCTTCGCAATCACCACCGCCGAGTTGGCGTAGTACGGGTCGGTGAAGGAGACCTGCTTGCTGCGTTCTGGCGTGATGTCCATACCGGAAATCACCGCGTCGTATTTTTTGAATTTGAGAGACGGGATCAGGCTGTCAAACGCGTGGTTGGTAAAGGTGCAGTCGGCCTGCATCTGCTTGCACAGCGCTTTCGCCAGGTCGATATCAAAACCGACGATCTGGTTGCTGGCATCCAGCGATTCAAACGGCGGATAGGTGGCGGAAACGCCGAAATTGATCTTATCCGCAGCGGATGCGCCAGCGGCAAAGGTTGCCAGTAATGCGGCCAGAACTAACTTTTTCATTGTCATACTCCCGTCTGTAGGTCTTATGAATGTACAATGCCATTTAATGAATTTATATGCAATATATATGATTAAGTATTTATATTGAAATAAAAAAAAGCGGATAACCAAAAAGTTATCCGCAATGTTTAATCACCTTTATGCATTTCTTGCCGGGTGGCGCTGCGCTTACCCGGCCTAGGATCTGCGCTCAAATGCCAGGGCTTTACGCTCGATGAGGCGTATCATCAGCGTCAGCAGACCGTTCACCACCAGATACACCAGGCCTGCCGCACCAAACACCATCACGTCGTAGGTGCGCCCGTACAGCAGCTGTCCGTGGCCCATCACCTCCATCAGAGTAATGGTGTAGGCCAGCGAGGTGCTCTTGAACACCAGGACGACTTCATTGGAATAGGATGAGAGCGCGCGCTTAAAGGCGTACGGCAGCAGAATAGCCAGCGTGTCTTTCTTGCTCATGCCGAGCGCGCCGCAGGACTGCCACTGCCCTTCCGGAATAGCGCGGATTGCGCCGTAGAACAGCTGAGTGGTATAGGCAGCACTGTTCAGGGAGAGCGCAATCAGGGCGCAGAGCCACGGCTCGGAGAGCAGATGCCAGATAACCGGATACTCCTGCAGCGACGGGAACTGGCCCGGGCCGTAGTAAATCAGGAAGATCTGCACCAGCAGCGGCGTGCCGGTAAACAGTGTTATGTAGGCGCGTACAATCCACACCAGCACCGGCGTTTTCAGCGTCAGGATGATGGTGAAGATCAGGGCCAGGATTAGCGCGACGACGATGGAGGCCACGGTCAGCGTCAGGCTGGTGTGCAGCCCTTTCATCAGCTCGGGTAAATAGTCAAGCATCAGCCCGGTCTCCGTTCAAAACGCGTTGCGCGCAGGTCGATGCGTTTTAGGATGTACTGACTCAGCAACGTAATCACCAGGTAGATAGCCGCCGCCACGATGTACCAGGTAAACGGCTCCTGGGTACGGGTGGCAATACTTTTCGTTTGCAGCATTAAGTCGTTAACGCTAATCAGGCTCACCAGCGCGGTATCTTTCAGCAGCACCAGCCACTGGTTTCCCAGCCCCGGCAGGGCGTGACGCCACATTTGCGGCATCACCAGGCGGAAGAAGATCGCCGCTTTCGACATGCCGAGCGCCTGGCCGGATTCCCATTGCCCCTGCGGAACCGCCTTCAGCGCGCCGCGCAGCGTCTGTGACGCATAGGCGGAGTAGAGCAGGGAGAGGGCAATGACGCCGCACAGGAACGGGCTGACGTCGAAGTTTTCAATCTGCATCTGCACCGGGATCTGCGCAACGCCGAGATTAATCGTGAAGCCGTCCGACAGCGTTAACAGCAGCTGCGAGGAGCCGAAATAGATAAACAGGACCACCAGAATTTCCGGTAGCCCACGCAGCACGGTCACCAGCGCGGAGCCCGTCCAGGCGACGGGGAGCCATTTGGCCGATTCCCACACCGCAAAGAACATCGCCAGCACGAGGCCGATAATCAGTGCACAAACGGCAAGGCCGACGGTCATCCCGGCGGCGCTTGCTAGAGGAAAAATTTCATTCATCAGGAATTACTTCTGGAACCATTTTTGGTAGATGGTTTCGTAGGTGCCGTCTTTTTTGACTTTTTCCAGCGCCGCGTTGAACTTCTGCTGCAGCTCGGTGTTGCCCTGACGCACGGCGATGCCCAGACCTGTGCCGAAGTAGGCTTTATCGGTCACTTTATCGCCCACCGGGGCTAGCTTGTCGTTGGCTTTCAGCCATTCAGTCACCACCGCGGTGTCACCAAATACGCCGTCGATACGCCCGTTCTGCAGATCCAGCTTCGCGTTCTGGTAGCTGTCATACGGAACGGTGGTGATTTCCGGATGCTTATCCATGATGAATTTCTGGTGCGTGGTGCCGTTCTGCACGCCCACTTTTTTGCCTTTCAGCTGGTCGATGGCGGTGAATTTGCCTTTCTGACCGATGAACAGGGCGGAGTTGTCGTAGTACGGGGTAGAGAACAGCACCTGTTTTTCACGCTCGGGGGTGATGTCCATACCGGCCATCACGGCGTCAATACGGCGGAACTTCAGGCTTGGGATCAGGCTGTCGAACGCCTGGTTGCTGAAGGTACAGGTGGCGTCTATCTCTTTACACAGAGCGTTAGCCAGGTCTACGTCGAAGCCAACAATTTTGTTGTTCGCATCGATGGATTCAAACGGAGGATAAGACGCTTCGGTGGCGAAACGAATGGTCTGGGCTGCGGTAGCGGAAAGGCTGACGCTAGCAAGCAGCGCGGCAATCAATACTTTTTTCATTGTCATTTTCCCTGGCACCTCAGTGAGATAAGTAATTTTTAAAGGCATCGGTTTGCGGGTTCGTGAAGCAGCTCGCATCACCTTGCTCAACGATATACCCGTTTTCCATGTAGACCACGCGGCTGGCGGTTTTGCGCGCCACTTCCACTTCGTGAGTCACGATGACCTGAGTAATGTTGGTTTCCGCCAGCTCGCGAATAATGCTGACGATTTGCGCGGTAATTTCCGGATCCAGCGCTGCGGTTGGCTCGTCAAACAGCAGCACCGCGGGCTCCATCATCAGCGCACGGGCAATCGCCACGCGCTGCTGCTGACCGCCGGAAAGGTGCAGCGGATAGCGGTCGCTGTAGGGCTTCAGGCGCAGACGCTCCAGTAATTTTTCTGCGCGCGCCATCGCCTGGTCTTTGCTTAAACCGAGCACGCGGCAGGGCGCTTCAATCAGGTTTTGCAGGACGGTCAGGTGCGGCCAGAGATTGTATTGCTGAAAAACCATGCCGACGTTTTGACGCAGTTCGCGAATGGCTTTGTCGGAAGGGGTTTTCGCGAAATCAAAATGGTTACCGGCAATAGCCAGCGTGCCCGAACGGGGCATTTCAAGCAGGTTAAGAACGCGCAGAAGAGAGCTTTTACCCGCGCCGCTTGGCCCAAGCAGGACCAGCGTTTCGCCCTCCGGGCAGCTCAGCGTGATGTCGAACAGCGCCTGGTGTGCGCCGTAGAAGCAGTTAATGCCGTTTAGTTTAATACTCATCGGGGCAGTCTTTACTCATCCAGGCAATCTATAGCAATTGAGGCCGCAGATAGTACCTTTGACAGAATAGTTATGCAATATTTC
>CAMKZP010000024.1 GCA_946477805.1 uncultured Enterobacter sp. | reverse complement strand
GCTGGCAACGGTGATGGAAACGGAACTGCTGATGATTGAGCAGGCCATGGCCTGCGCAGAGGTGAAAGATTTAGGTCACTGGCAGAATATCTACAGAGTCCTGCAGTGGAAAAACGTCAGCAACGCGTTAAACGTGATGCCGGCCACTGTCCGGCAGTTGTTAAATCTGCAGTATGTGTCCCTGCCTGAGCGTGCCGGTGATGACTGGCCGCGGTGGCAGCGCCTGGCACACGCCATGGAAGCATCGGTCGAAGGAAGGACCGCGCGGGAGCTGGAGTCTTTAACAGCTGAACGTTACAGCACGGTACTGAGCGCCTGGTTCCGCACCTACTGCCAGCCAGCCGGGACGTTTTTACGTAACCGGGATGAACTTTACAGCTATCTGCTGATTGATAATCAGGTATCGGCCCAGGTACGAACCAGCCGGCTGGCTGAAGCCATTGCCAGCCTGCAGCTTTACATCAACCGGGCCCTGAACAGAATGGAAGATATCCCCCGGACTGATGTTATCTCCCGGCAGTTTTTCCTCGACTGGTCACTCTACAGCCGCTACAGCAGCTGGTCCGGCGTCTCCATGCTGGCGTACTACCCGGAAAATTACATTGACCCGACGCTGCGTATCGGCCAGACCCGCATGATGGATGAACTGCTGGAAAATATCAGCCAGGGGAAACTGTCTCAGGATGCGGTGGAGGACGCATTCAAAACCTACCTGACCCGCTTTGAAACGGTGGCGGACCTGACCGTTGTCAGTGCCTACCACAACAGCGTCAACAGCGACAGCGGCACCACCTGGCTGCTGGGCCGCAGCAAGGAAAACCTGCAGGAGTATCACTGGCGTACGGTCGATATATCAAAACTGAAGGACGGTACCCTGCCGGCCAACGCCTGGGGGGAGTGGACGCGTATTGAAATGCCGCTCAATGCCTGGCAGGACATGGTGCGGCCGGTAGTGTTACGCGAACGACTGCATGTTATCTGGGTTGAGCGGGAGGAAACGGCCGTAACTGAAGAAAATGGACAGGTAAAAAACCTGGCGCGGTTTATACTGAAGCTGGCTTTTCGCAGGCATGACGGGAGCTGGAGCGCACCTTGGAATTATGATACCACCTCTCAGATTGATGGCATTCTTCAATCCGGAACGGGGTATGAGCCAGCATTGAGTGCTGTTGGGTTTTCTGGTGAAGATACCCTGCTGGTGTTCATGTACCGCACTGCCGAAAGCTATGCTGAATTTGGAGAAAGAAACGATTCTGTTACGGGATTAGCTGTTTATGGTGACGGTACATTTTTGCCGCTAACTAACCCGCAGTTAACTCGGTATTCTGAATTAAGAAATACATTCGACACCATTGATCGGATTACAAATGTTGTATCCAGAAGAGCCAGTTACAGATTTGCAATTGATTATGATACTCCATCTTCTTTGTCTTTGTCTGGTAATGCAGGTGGCATGGTAAGAATATCAAATGCCATATTAGATAACATAACAATTCAAAGTTCAATAAACAGTGTGATAGTTAATGTTGAGAGAGCCTCTGTTGTTATTAATCCGGAGTTACAAGGAATTGTCGGTAGAAGTATAATGGAAGGGATTAGAATATCAGGTGAATCCGACAATCACGTTATTTTTGTAGAGCAACACCCGACTGATGCTGGTTGGAGTCGACCTGGTCCATATTTAGCATATAATATAAATGATGGTGTTGCTGGGGGGCGGGTGAGTTCTATTCATCCTCCTACAGGTGACGTTGTTTTTTATGACGCCTCAGCAACCCCTGTTGCGAGAACACCTTATGATACAACCATCGCGAGTGTCAACGGGAATAGAATACGATTTAATATATCTGAAAATGCTTTCAGGACTATACGTTCGAGTCGCGCTGAAACATCATTTACTAGCAGGAACCTAATGACTTATCATGATCCGGTAAATACTGATGAGTTATTTAATCCTGTGCATATACGGATGAGTATTGGCGATAATCAATTTGAGCCAAATAGTCTGATTGAAGCAAACAATACGGCTGTCTTTACGCGCATCCGGGTTGATATTTCAAATGAATTTATAAATTCAAGTAGAGCTGCGGTTGATGTTTTAGCAACGCATCAAAATGGCACTATAATGGGCCGTGGGATGTTTGTAGTTAACAAGGTTGACCTTTCGCCCGCTAACATACTTCAGTTAAAGTCAACTTCAAACGGCACTCAATATTTGCAACTTGGCGTGCACCGCATCCGACTTAACACTTTGCTGGGCCCACAACTGGTCAGACTGGCGGCTACGGGCATTGACGCCATTCTGTCTATGAGTACTCAGCACCTGCCGGAACCTCAACTGGGTAAAGGTTTCTATGCCACCTTCACCTTGCCGGCCTACAATGCCGCCGTGCACGGAACCAACCGTAATTTCCGCTTGCACCTCAAACACGTGGTCGATAACAACGCCCATGTGATTTATTCAGGCCAGTTCCAGGATCAGGAACTCGCCGTCCGGTTATTTATTCCGATTGATGATATTCCGCTTCCTAATAATGATGATCTTGTGGCAAGAGTTTTCCTGACCACTCAAAGCAATCCAGATGATAAGGCCTGGTATGGACCTCATTTCATTGAAACCAATGGTGTGATAAGCATTCATGAAGAATCCGAGATTCATATGTTCAATAGTGTGAGTATCCTGAGTGATACCACCGAACCGATGGACTTCAACGGCGCCTGTGCGCTCTATTTCTGGGAACTTTTCTACTACACGCCGATGATGGCCTTCCAGCGTCTGCTCCAGGAGCAGAACTTCAGCGAGGCTACCCGCTGGCTTCACTACGTCTGGAACCCGGCGGGCTACATTGTGCAGGGGCATCTGCAGAGCTACCTCTGGAACGTTCGTCCGCTGGAGGAAGAGACCTCCTGGAACGCCAGCCCGCTGGATTCGTTTGACCCGGATGCCGTGGCGCAGGCTGACCCGATGCACTACAAGGTCGCCACCTTTATGCGCATGCTGGACCTGCTGATTGCCCGCGGGGACAGCGCCTATCGCCAGCTGGAGCGCGATACGCTCGGTGAAGCGAAGATGTGGTATGTCCAGGCCCTGGCCCTGCTGGGCGACGAACCGGACCTGACGTTCTCCACGCACTGGGGCGAGCCAGCGCTGGCGAAAGCGGCCGATAAGACGCTCCGGCAGAACCATCAGCAAATGCTGGCCCGCATCCGCGAGGGTGAGGAGCTGCCAGAAACGCGTACGGCCAACTCCCTCACCGGGCTGTTCCTGCCCGAGTTTAACGAAGCCCTGAGCGATTACTGGAAAACCCTGCGCCAGCGCCTGTTTAACCTGCGTAATAATCTCACCATCGACGGTATGCCGCTTTCCCTGCCGCTCTTTGCCGACCGGGCCGACCCGTCACAGCTGCTGAGCAGCATGGTGCTGAATGCGCAGGGCGCTGGCGCGCTGCCAGTGATGAACTCGCTTCCCCTCTGGCGCTTTCCGGTGCTCCTGGACCGCGCCCGCAATACCGTGGCGCAGCTCAGCCAGTTTGGCACCGCCCTGCTCAGCCTTGCGGAGCATCAGGACGCGGATGAACTCAATAATCTGCTGATGCATCAGGGAATGGAGCTGGTGACCCAGAGTATCCGCCTTCAGGAGCGGGTGGTGGATGAAGTGGCCGCCGACCGGGAGGTTATTTTGGAAGCGCGCCGGGGCGTACAGGAGCGGCTGACCATGTACCAGCGCCTCTGGGACGAAAATATCTCCCGGCCTGAGCAGAGCGTGATGGACATGCAGACCAGCGCCGGCGCCGTCTCTCTGAGCACCCAGGCCTTCCTGGTAGCCGCCCATGCGCTTGATACTGCGCCTAATATTTTTGGTCTTGCAGTAGGCGGCAGCCGCTGGGGAGGACCGCTCAGAGCCACAGCCGAAGGTATCTCTATCGCCAGTAATGCCACGCTCATCGCAGCGGAACGCATGGGGCTGTCTGAATCTTTCCGCCGCAGACGCGAAGAATGGCAGATACAGCGTGATGCGGCAGACAGCGAGCTCAGACAGCTTGATGCCCAGCTGCGGGCGATGGAGATTCGCCACGAGGCCGCCCGGCTTCAGGTGGACTATCTTCAGACCCAGCAGGAGCAAACCCTGGCGCAGATGGAGTTCCTGCAGCGCAGGTTCACCAGCCAGGCCCTGTATAACTGGATGCGCGGTAAGCTGAGCGCCATCTACTTCCAGTTCTTTGACCTCAGCCAGTCCCTGTGCCTGATGGCCCAGGCGTCACTGCGCCGGGAGCTCAACGACCCGGCTGCGACCTTTATCCGCGGGGGCGCCTGGAACGGTGCCAGCGCCGGGTTTATGGCCGGCGAAACCCTGCTGCTGAATCTGGCTGAAATGGAAAAGGTGTGGCTTGAACGCGATGCACGGGCATTTGAAGTTACGCGTACCGTCTCGCTCGCCCGGGTCTACCGGACGCTTGAGAGTGACAGCTTTGAGCTGAAAGACCGCCTGACCGACTTGCTGGCGAGCGGAAGCGGGGGAGCCGGGCAGACCGATACTGAAATACAAATCGCAGGCGGACAACTGCAGGCATCGGTGCATCTGTCAAAACTGGCGATTAAGGACGATTATCCGGCCAGCCTGGGCAGTAACCGTAAGATTAAGCAGGTGAGCGTCACGCTGCCGGCCCTGGTTGGCCCCTATGAAGATGTCCGGGCCGTGCTGAACTACGGCGGCAGCTTTGCCGGCAGCCTCTCACGGGGATGTGATGCCATTGCCGTGTCACACGGCATGAACGACAGCGGTCAGTTTGTGCTGGATTTCGATGACCCGCGCTGGCTGCCGTTCGAGGGGATCCCGGTGGATGACGACGGCAGCCTGACGCTGAGCTTCCCGGATGCGACCGGGCGGCAGAAAGCGCTGTTGCAGAGCCTGAACGACATCATTCTGCACATTCGCTACACCATTCAACCCTGACCCTTAACCCACAGGCCTCCCGGCGGGAGGCCTGCTCAGGAGCGGTATATGCAAAATTCAGACGCACTCAGCATTGAAAAACCCTCCCTGCCGGGTGGCGGGGGGAGCCTGAACGGTATGGGCGAATCCCTGAGGGCCGCTGGTCCCGATGGCACAGCCTCCCTGACACTGCCCCTGCCGGTGTCAGCCGGGCGTGGCGTGGCGCCACAGCTCGCACTCAGCTACAGCAGTGGGGCCGGTAACGGTCCCTTCGCACTCGGCTGGAGCTGTGAGCCGGGGGCTATCAGCGTGCGGACTTCACAGGGCGTTCCACAGTACCAGGGGGCGGATACTTACATGGGGCCGGACGGCGAGGTGCTGGAGCCGGTGGCGGATGAACCCGGCAACCCGGTAACAAGGCGCGCAGACACCCTGCTTGGCCGCGCGCTTTCACAACCACATCGGGTTACCCGCTGGCAGCCCCGTATTCTGACGGGCCCGGTTCGCCTGGAGTTCTGGGAGCCGGAGCACGCGGGCGAGGATAAGCCCTTCTGGGTATTGTTCTCCCCCGAAGGCCAGATCCACCTGTTTGGCATGCACACCCACGCCCGCGTGGCGGATCCAGACAATGAGTTACATATTGCCCGCTGGCTCATGGAGGAAACCCTGACGCCCACGGGTGAACATATTTACTATTACTGGCGGTCAGAAGATGACACCGGCTGTGACGACAGCGAGCGCAGCGGGCACCCTGACGCCGGGGCGCAGCGCTATCTGGCGCGCGTCAGCTACGGTAATATCCGGCCTGACGCGGCGCTGATGGCCGTCGCGGGTGTGCCGGCAGAAGACGCCTGGTTATTTCACCTGGTATTTGATTACGGCGAGCGCGACCCTTCATTACAGGTGGCTCCTGACTATCACACCAGTCAGCCCTGGCGCTGTCGTCCGGACAGTTTTTCACGCTATGAGTATGGTTTTGAGCTTCGCACCCGCCGCCTTTGCCGGCAGGTGCTGATGTTCCATCGCCTGCGGTCGCTTGCCGGCGAGGCGCAACCCGACGAGGTGCCGGCGCTGGTCTCACGTCTTATCCTGGACTATGACCTTAATGCGCGCGTTTCCCTTTTGCTCAGCGCCCGTGGCGTGGCACATGAAGAGGACGGGAAGCCGGTGATGCAGCCCCCTCTGGAGCTGGAGTATCAGCGCGTGGATGATCCTGTCGGTCAGGTCTGGCATGAGGCGCACGGCTTCGGCAAAATGAACGCTTTCCAGCCCTGGCAGCTGGTCGATTTGTACGGTGAAGGCCTGCCGGGCATCCTCTGGCATGATCCGCGGGGAGCCTGGTGGTACCAGCCCCCCGTCAGGGATACGACCGCCGCCGGACAGGATGCGGTGACCTATGCCGCCCCTGAGCCGCTGCCCGCCATTCCCGCCCAGCGGGAAGGCGCGATGCTGATGGACGTGAACGGGGACGGACGTCTGGACTGGGTCGTCACGCACTCAGGCTTGCGGGGATATCACTCCATGCAGGCAGACCAGGCCTGGACATCCTTTATCCCGCTTGCCAGCGTGCCGACAGAATACTTCCATCCTTCCGCGCTGCTGGCCGATATCAGCGGTGCCGGACTCCCCGACCTGGCCCTGATAGGGCCTAAAAGCGTGCGCGTCTGGCAAAATAACCGTCAGGGATGGGAAAAGGCGCGGGATGCCGGGCAGGACAATGCCCTCCCGCTGCCGGTGCCCGGATTTGACGCCCGGGTTATGGTGGGGTTCAGTGACATGAACGGCTCAGGCCGTTCCCATCTGGTGCAGGTCACCGCTGACGCTGTCAGCTACTGGCCGAACCTTGGACACGGTAAATTTGGTCAGCCGGTCGCCATTCCCGGTTTCAGCATAACAGAGGGAACCTTTGATCCAGACCGCGTCTACCTGGCCGATATCGACGGTTCGGGTACCACCGACCTCCTCTATGCCCACGGGGATCATCTTGCGCTGTACGTTAATGAAAGCGGCAACCGGTTTGCCGGGCCACTGCGGCTGTCCTTACCGGAAGGGGTACGCTTTGACGATACCTGCAGATTGCAGATTGCCGATGTTCAGGGACTGGGCACCGGAAGCGTGATCCTGACCGTACCCCATCATAATGTCCGGCATTTCTGTCTCACTCTTACGGGACAAAAACCCTGGCTGCTCAATGAAATCAATAACAACATGGGGGCCAGCACCACGCTGTTTTACCGCAGTTCAGCCCAGTTCTGGCTGGATGAGAAGTCTGAGGCGGCAGCAGCAGGCAAGACGGTTACCGGCTACCTGCCGTTCCCGGTACACCTCCTGCACCGCACGCTGGTTCTGGATGAAATTACCGGCAACCGGCTGTCCGGCCACACCGAATATGCTCACGGAGCCTGGGATGGCCGGGAGCGCGAGTACCGGGGATTTGCGCGGGTGACACAGACCGATACGGATGAGCTGGCGAACGGTTCCCGCGGTAGCGATCTCCCGGTTCCGGCAGCCTTGCGTCGCATCAGCTGGTTTGCAACGGGTTTACCGGAGATAGATAAACTGCTGCCGGCGGAATTCTGGTCAGGAGACACACGGGCTTTCCCATACCTTTCACCGCGCTTTACGCGCTTTAATCCCGATACGCAGCGGGACGAGGCCATTGACCCGGATGACGAACAGGCGTACTGGCTTCATCGTGCCTTGAAAGGGGCCTTACTCAGGCAGGAAGTGTACGGTGAGGATGGTTCTGGTCAGGCGGGTGTACCGTATAACGTCAGTGAATCCCGCCCCCTGGTGCGGCTCCTCTCTGCTCACGCGATGATGGTATTTACCGGAGAGGCGCGTGAGTGGGTATATGAGCGAGTCATTGACGATCCTCAGTGCCATCAGACGCTGCTGCTGAACAGCGATGCGCTTGGGTATCCCCTTGCGGTGCTCAGCATCGCGTACCCGCGGCGCGAGCCACCCGCCGTCTCACCCTATCCGGACAGCCTGCCTGAAACGCTGTTTTCCTCAAGCTATGATGAACAACAAAATTTTCTTCGTCTGGAGCTGACAAGGGCGTCATATTCTCACTTAGAAGATGAAACTCACTGGTTCCCAGGTTTGCTTGTTTCACAGCGCATTGATATTTCGACTCTCACGGCCGATAACGTACCGGAAAAGGGGCTTTCACTGGAATGGGCCTTCGGGGCTGGCAGGCATTTACTGCCAGGCAAAGACAAGGATTATCGCGGGCATCAGTCCATCTACTATGTTATGTCTGAGGAGAATATAGCCTTACCGCCACGCGTCGATTACACAGAAAAAGCAGTTTTCGACAAGCAGTCCCTTATGGCATTTAAAGGCATTCTGGAGGAGGGGCAGCTTATTGATGCGCTGACAGAAGCGGGATGGGGGCAGGTTGCGGTTCCGTTTCAGCAGGACCGCAATTTCCAGGTCTGGGCAGGGCAACAGGAATTTACAGATTTTGCAGGTGCAGAGGGGTTTTACCGTCCAGTGGCTCATCAGCAGACCCGACAGACAGCAAAAAGGTATTTCGACTGGGATCGGCATTATTGCGTGGTCATTCGCGAGAAGTTTTCACCTATCCTGGAGACTACCGCTTCTTATGACTATCGCTTTCTGACTCCGTACCGTATAACCGATGAAAACGACAATATTACTCATATAACCAGGGATGCTTTTGGCAGACTCACAAGCATTCGTTTCTGGGGTCTTGAAGAAGGGCATTTGAGCGGGTATACCTCGCCGGAGGCCGCCGCCTTACAATTCAGGATACCGGTCAATGTCGAAGAGGCTTTAGGTTTACGCTCGGGTATTCCCGTCGCTGCATGTGTCGTCTATTCCACATTAAGTTGGATGCCACAGATAAGCGCAGGGCATGCTGGATTGGTACTCTCAGCAGAGAATCGTATCGGGCGACTGGCACTTAGCCGGTGGCTTAAGCAGCATCCTGAAAGGGTACCTGATACAGGCGCCCAGCTTCCGCCCCACACCTTGACGATAACAACTGACAGATACGACAGCGATCCGCAACAGCAGTTGTCCCAACAGGTGCATTTCACCGATGGATTTAACCGGGAGCTTCAGACATCCGTCAGACATGAGGCTGGAGAAGCCTTGCTACTCCATAAAGGTGCTATCGTCGCCGATAATACCGGACGACCAGTGAGTGAGAAGACTGAATTCCGCTGGGCAGTTTCCGGACGCTGTGAATTTGATGCGAAGGGGCGTTTACTGAGAACATATCAGCCCTATTTTCTGAACAGCTGGCATTACGTGCATGATGACAGTGCCAGGCAGGATCTTTTCTCTGACCTGCTTATCTACGATCCTGTGAACCGGAATGTGGCTGTGTTCACTGCGGCAGGTAGGGTGCGCAGAACGCTGATCACCCCCTGGTTCGTGGTCAGTGAGGATGAAAATGACACTGCCGGGGAGATACGGGACACCTCTCTCTGAGTGCTAATGTAATGTGCACAGGGCATCTGTGCACCCCATGTTCTCAACCATATGCCGTGAAGGAACAAGACATGACACCGACCCTTTTCAGCAAAACCCCGACTGTGACCGTTGTCGACAACCGTGGTCTGACCGTTCGCGATATCGCGTACCATCGTCATCCCGATACACCCACAGTCACTGATGAGCGCATCACTCGTCATCACTACGATGTCCGTGGCTTCCTGACGCAATGCTCCGACCCTCGTCTGCACTCTGCCGGGCGGGCGAACTTTACGTACATCTCTGACCTGGAGGGTAACGCCCTTCATACTGCGGGTGTGGATAATGGCATAACCGCCAGCCTGAATGACACCTCCGGCCGGCCGTTTCTCGCGGTCAGCAACATCCGTACCGTGGATGACGGTACGCAAGACAGAAGCCTGGCGGTGACACGCCGATGGCAATATGAACCCCCATCACTTCCTGGCCGTCCGCTGAGCGTCACTGAACAGCTCACCGGCGAAGCCGCCCGCATTACCGAGCGCTTCGTCTATGCCGGTAACACCGCCGGAGAGAAAGCGCATAACCTGGTAGGGCAGTGCATCTGCCACTACGATACTGCGGGAATGTTGCAGACGGACAGCGTAGCGCTGACCGGCGTACCATTATCAGTAACTCGTCTCCTGCTGAAGGAGACGCATAATCCTGATGTGATGGCCGACTGGCAGGGGGCTGATGCTTCTGTATGGAACGATATGCTTGCCGGAAAGAGCGAAGGTTATACCACCCTGACCACCGCTGACGCCACCGGGGCAGTACTGACCACCACGGATGCCAGAGGTAATATTCAGCGCATGGCGTACGATGTGGCGGGCCTGCTGTCGGGTAGTTGGCTTACCCGGAAGGGGGGCGCGGAGCAGGTTATCCTGGCCTCTCTGACCTATTCAGCCGCCGGGAAGAAGCTGCGGGAGGTACACGGCAACGGCGTGTTGACCACATTCACGTATGAAGCAGAGACGCAGCGCCTGACCGGAATTAAAACGGAGCGACCGGCAGGACACGCTTCCGGAGCGAAGATACTGCAGGACCTGCGCTATGAGTATGACCCGGTGGGCAACGTACTGAAAATCAGCAACGACGCGGAAGAGACCCGCTTCTGGCGCAACCAGAAAGTGGTCCCGGAGAACACGTATGCTTACGACAGCCTGTACCAGTTGGTCCGCGCCACCGGGCGTGAGATGGCCAGTGCCGGCCAGCAGGGCAGCAATTTACCATCCGCCACCGTTCCTCATCCCACCGACAGCTCTGCTTTTACAAACTATATCCGCACTTACAGCTACGATAACGCCGGCAACCTGACACAAATCCGTCACAACGCCCCCGCGACAGGAAACAGTTACACCATAAACATCACCGTCTCCGATAAAAGCAACCGGAGCGTACTGAGCTCCCTGACGGAAACTCCCTCAGAGGTAGACGCGCTGTTCACGGTAGGCGGTCAGCAGAAACAGCTCCAGCCGGGGCAGAACCTGGCCTGGACAGCACGCAACGAGCTTCTGAAGGTGACACCTGTGATGCGTGACGGTAGCACAGATGACAGCGAGAGTTACCGCTATGATGGCAGCAGTCAGCGTCTTCTGAAGATAACCCGGCAGAAGGCCAGCAATAGCCTGCAGACGCAGCGGGTTGCTTATCTGCCGGGGCTGGAGCTGCGCAACACGACCAGCGATAGCAGGGAAAAGGAAAGCCTGCAGGTGATAATTATGGGAAAGGCGGGCCGGGCTCAGGTGCGGATGCTTCACTGGGAGAGCGGCCAACCGACAGAAGTTGTCGGCGACCAGCTACGTTACAGCTATGAAAATCAGGTGGGCAGCACCGGGCTGGAACTGGACGGTGGCGGAAACCTAATAAGCATGGAGGAGTTCTACCCTTACGGCGGCACAGCGGTATGGACGGCCCGCCGGGCGGTGGAGGCGGACTACAAAACTATCCGCTACTCAGGCAAGGAGCGAGATGCCACAGGGCTATACTACTTTGGTTATCGGTACTACCAGCCGTGGGCGTGCAGGTGGCTGAGCGCGGACCCAGCAGGTACGGTGGACGGACTGAACCTGTTCAGAATGGTCAGGAATAATCCTGTAACTCTCATTGATAATGATGGCAGGTGGCCAGCACTGCCTGATTCCGAGACAAGGCGAAGAATGGCAGGTGTTGGTATACGATTCATTGTCGACTCCGTCATAGCCGGCGTAATGGGGGCAGCACGTAGTTACTTTACCAGTCTTGCCGCTGGCTCAGGCGAAGCTGATGAGTCGCAAACAGATAATACTGGAACTGTCGCAGTTGACATGATTATAGGATTAGCTACGCCGGTAGTTAGCGAATACGCAAGTTTATTTGTTTTGAGCTTCTTACCTGAATTTGATTTGGTAAATGAGAACGGGGATTCATTTTTACCCTTGGGCAACTTGAATCGGCGAGGTTTCGGATTTGTCGGAGCTAACATGGTGAATAATTATGCCGGACGCTTGATTGCACACTACACAAATGACGCCATAGAATCGATTCCTGATGCCGGTAGCGCATTTATTGGTGATTTTACAGGTGCGCTTTTCGTTAACTTAGCTGAAACAGGATTGCTGACACTCTCTTACCGTAATTCACTTCGATTAGTAAATGGAGCCACACGAAGTGAATATTCAGGTCATATTCGTAGTCAAATCAGAGATGCAACAATCACTGCAGGAACAGGTAGTATCGTAGAAGGAGCCATAACCGTCCTTTCGAGGTATACACACCCTGCTGTCGCAAATTTACCAGGCATGATTGAGGGAGCAATGGGGCATATGCCCTATACATACTCCAGAAGGCGTAGATTCATACCTCGTACTGCTAATGATTTTGAAAGGAGTTTGGCAACCCTGGGACAACTGGCGTCCCCTCCATACAGAGGGTTGCCTATGGTTACAATAAGTGGTGGAGTTTCTCGTAGAATGAGTCAATCAAGAAGGAATTCAGGAACCCAGGTAACAGAGTTATAATGTATAAACTCAAGCTGTGATTTAATGCTCCAGAGCTGTCTACATGACTTCCTATTATTATGTAGACAGCTCTGCCAACTCTGCATCTCCGATGGTTAATAGACACCTGGACAGACCCCGCCCCGGTAGACGATCCTGCCCTATAGTTTGAGCATAGGAGGAGCGTATGGGCACACTGAATCGCCACGAGTTTAACAGACACCTCGGAGTCATTTAAGATGACTTAAAGTGAAGTGGTCAACTAAAACTGGCCACCACGTTAGAGTTTTTCCAGTATCGGCTTTCCGATTCGTTTGGGGGTAAGCCACCGTTATATTCATGCGGCCTGAGCGTGCTGTAATATCCAACGATATAGTCCGTTATTGCGTGAGCTGCATCGCTGAAGTTTATGTAACCCGTCACCGGTACCCACTCATTCTTCAGGCTCCGGAAGAAGCGTTCCATTGGGCTATTATCCCAGCAGTTTCCACGCCGGCTCATACTCTGCTTGATCCGATATCGCCACAGCAACTGCCGATACTGCCTGCTCGTATAATGACTGCCCTGATCGCTGTGGAACATCACTCCGGCTGGCTTGCCGCGCGTTTCCCATGCCATTTCCAGCGCTTTCATGGTGAGTCTGCTATCTGGTGAGAACGACATTGCCCAGCCCACTGGTTTCCTTGCGAACAGGTCGAGAACAACGGCAAGGTACGCCCAGCGCTTACCTGTCCAGATATAGGTCACATCACCGCACCACACCTGGTTTGGCTCTGTTACGGCGAACTGTCGCTCAAGATGATTTGGGATAGCAACATGCTCATGACCGCCACGTTTATAGCGGTGAGTGGGTTGCTGGCAACTGACCAGTCCCAGTTCTTTCATGAGCCTGCCAGCAAGCCAGCGCCCCATCTGATAGCCTCTCTGGGTCGCCATGGTGGCGATGCTCCTGGCCCCGGCCGAACCGTGGCTGATGCTATGCAACTCAAGCACCTGGCTTCGTAATACTGTTGGTCTGCCGTCTGGTTTTTCAGGACGGTTTTTCCAGTATTTGTAGCTGCTACGATGAATCCCGAACACATGGCAGAGAGTGGCTACAGGATAACGCGCCCTGAACAGTTCCCGATTATCGAGAACTGTTCAGGGAGTCTGACATCAAGAGCGCGGTAGCCTTTTTTAATATTTCATTTTCCATTTCAATACGTTGTAGTTTTTTCCTGAGTTCACGGATTTCAATTTGTTCCGGGGTAATGGGGGAGGCTTTTGGTGTTTTTCCCTGTCGCTCATCACGCAACTGCTTCACCCATCGCGTCATTGTGGAAAGGCCGACATCCATAGCGCTGGCTGCGTCTGCAACGGTGTAGTTCTGGTCAAGTACCAGTTGAGCGGATTCGCGTTTGAATTCAGGACTGAAATTTCTTCTTTTCATTGGAGCACCTGTGTTGTTCTAAGGTGAGCATATCACCTCTGTTCAGGTGGCCAAATTCAGTAAACCACTTCAGTTTCACTAAAGATATCCGTACAGGCAATTCCTGCGGGTGTTCATCGTAATTTATGGTTAATTCCCGTTCCGTATCTCAAAGGTCTCCACCGGCAAAAAATTCCTAATCCGCAAATCCCGAAAAATCACTTCTTCGTGACGTGTCCGTGCGGGGAAACATGATGCGCCCCCTGAATGCCGTGATGGTGGGCATACAGGCTGAACAGACCTGGCAGATCGCCGGTATGACCCGGCCGCGCGGAAATGCACTTAACTAAACACGCCAGACGGACGGTACCCGCTAGTTCATCGACTTATGAACGTGGAAACGTAGCTAAGGGCGGGAGTTACCACTCTCTGCCCTTTAACAAAGGAGTGTTAAGGCCTTCTAGCCTCAACTTAATCTTCAACCCAGCGTCGAAGCAGGTTTGACTGAGTCTTTGCCAACAGATCCATTTCCGGTGTCTTTCCCAGCTGAGTAAATAAACGGTGACGGGCAGTATCCAAATCGAAAAGCATTTCTCGTTTAGCGGCATCCCGCACAAAACTGCGAACCCAGGTGACCGCCGCTAAACGCTCACCAGATACCACAGGTGCAACACGGTGCAGGGATGTCGTTGGATAAGTTACGACAGAACCTGCTGCCAGCTTCACCTCCTGCTCACCAGCTGAGGACTCAATAACCAACTCACCGCCTTTATATTGGTCAGGATCAGAAAGAAAAATGGTCACGGAAACATCAGTACGCACACCTCTCATGATCGAGTTGTCGACATGGCTACCATATGCCATGCCTGCTTCATAGCGGCTGAACAGGGGCGGAATAATGGTTTTTGGCCGGGTAGCCATACGGAACAGTTCATTACTCATCAGGCGCTCCGTGATGAGTTTTTGCATCTCAGCCAGTTGCGGATCATCACGTGAAACTTGTTTGTTCCGCTTTACTGGCCGCGCCTCACGTCCAGCGGTAGTGCGACCATCTACATAATTTACATTATGCATTTTTTCACAGAGCAGAGTCACTTCATCTGCATTAAGTAGATCGGCTATCATAACCAGCATGTATAATCCTTTTTCCAAAACAATCCTTAGGGATGGTCATAATAACATTGAAGGGACATTCAGTATGCGTATGAAATTATGGATTGGCGTGGGTATTTTTGTCATGGCGCAGTCGGGACAGGCTGCTCTTGCTGCTACCCAGGATAGCCGAGCCGCAGTCCACCCGATTAGTGACCTGCGTGGCGAGCATGAAGGCGGTGAATACGAAGGCGGCGAACACGAAGGTGGTGAACACGAAGGTGGTGAATACGAAGGCGGTGAATACGAAGGTGGTGAACACGAAGGCAAATGAGTGATAGCCGCCACCAGGCGGCTTTGTTGCTAAGGTATCAAGCCGGGCGAATAGTCCGGCTTATGTAGCCTCAGAAATAGTACTTCAGACCGACTGTTGTCATAAAGCTATAGCTTTCAATACCACCGCTGTTCTCTGCGCTATTTTTTTCGCCTGAGCCGTAATCATTAGCTGACAAACTACCTTTTTTGTTGGTTACTCGGTTCCATGCTCCTTCCAGATAAATTTTTGTGTCAGGCGTTAAGTAATAACCTGCATTACCGGCAAGAGAGTAAAAATTCTGGTTCTTGATATTTGTTCTGTAAGTTGTATCTGCCAGGTAGTGCTCATCGTTATCAGTTGCACGCACCCAACCACTATATTTGAAGCTACCACCGAACTCGAAACGCTCATAACGGTAACTACCAATAATGCCGATATATGGCATTTTAAAATGTTGTTTGTAACCGATAACTGTCGTTCCGGCCGGGAAAGTCCCGGTGTCAGGCAGGCCTGTATCTTCATCGGTGTAATTGAAGGACCCTCCAGTGGCTTTAAAGCTATAGCGGCTTTCCTGATAACCGGCCATCATACCAAAACGATAGGTAGGTTCGTTTAACAACCATCCTTTTATGTTCAAATCAAATTCATTTGCGTAATTTAAACGGGTGTCAGGATGTCTGCTCTGGTCTGTCCATGATTTTTTACTTTCATCCATCCAGTCAGTATCATCCATATAGCCACCACGGCTGGCAATAGTTGTCCAGCCAGAAGCGCCTATCGATAGCCTGGGAATTAAATCCCAGTCAAGGGAACCTTTGATGATTGCCGCATTGTTATATTTCCAGTTGAGCTGGCTGTTCTTATGTCCACCGGAGTCTGGGTCGTAAACACGCTCCTTGGTCTTACCGCTTAAGCTGCCTAAGCCCAGGTCTCCGCTAAAGCGTCCAGGACTATAAAAATCCTTACTAACGTCAGCAATAGCAGGAAATGAGGCTGATATGACAATGGTTAGTAC
>CAMKZP010000023.1 GCA_946477805.1 uncultured Enterobacter sp. | reverse complement strand
TATGGATAAGAAATCTGCTCGTATCCGTCGTGCGACCCGCGCACGCCGCAAGCTCAAAGAGCTGGGTGCAACACGCCTGGTGGTACATCGTACCCCGCGTCATATTTACGCACAGGTCATTGCACCAAACGGTTCTGAAGTTCTGGTAGCTGCTTCTACTGTAGAAAAAGCTATCTCAGAACAGTTGAAGTACACCGGTAACAAAGACGCCGCTGCAGCTGTAGGTAAAGCTGTTGCAGAACGCGCTCTGGAAAAAGGCATCAGCAATGTTTCCTTTGACCGTTCCGGGTTCCAATATCATGGTCGTGTCCAGGCACTGGCAGATGCTGCCCGTGAAGCTGGCCTTCAGTTCTAAGGTAGAGGTGTAAGATGGCTCACATCGAAAAACAGGCTGGCGAACTGCAGGAAAAGCTGATCGCGGTTAACCGCGTATCTAAAACCGTAAAAGGTGGTCGTATTTTCTCCTTCACAGCTCTGACTGTAGTTGGCGATGGTAACGGTCGCGTTGGTTTTGGTTACGGTAAAGCGCGTGAAGTTCCAGCAGCGATCCAGAAAGCGATGGAAAAAGCCCGTCGCAATATGATTAACGTCGCGCTGAACAACGGCACCCTGCAACACCCAGTTAAAGGTGTTCACACGGGTTCTCGTGTATTCATGCAGCCAGCTTCAGAAGGTACCGGTATTATCGCCGGTGGTGCAATGCGCGCCGTTCTGGAAGTTGCTGGAGTTCATAACGTTCTGGCTAAAGCATATGGTTCCACCAACCCGATTAACGTGGTTCGTGCAACTATTGATGGCCTGGAAAATATGAATTCTCCAGAAATGGTCGCTGCCAAGCGTGGTAAATCCGTTGAAGAAATTCTGGGGTAATTGACCATGGCAAAGACTATTAAAATCACTCAAACCCGCAGTGCAATCGGTCGTCTGCCGAAACACAAGGCAACGCTGCTTGGCCTGGGTCTGCGTCGTATTGGTCATACCGTTGAGCGCGAGGATACTCCCGCTGTTCGTGGTATGGTCAACGCGGTTTACTTCATGGTTAAAGTTGAGGAGTAAGAGATGCGTTTAAATACTCTGTCTCCGGCCGAAGGCTCTAAAAAGGCGGGTAAACGCCTGGGTCGTGGTATCGGTTCTGGCCTCGGTAAAACCGGTGGTCGTGGTCACAAAGGTCAGAACTCTCGTTCTGGCGGTGGCGTACGTCGCGGTTTCGAGGGTGGTCAGATGCCACTGTACCGTCGTCTGCCGAAGTTCGGCTTCACTTCTCGCAAAGCAGCGATCACAGCGGAAGTTCGTCTGTCTGACCTGGCGAAAGTTGAAGGCGGCGTTGTAGACCTGAACACGCTGAAAGCAGCAAACATTATCGGTATCCAGATCGAGTTCGCGAAAGTGATCCTGGCTGGTGAAGTTTCTACTCCGGTAACTGTTCGTGGCCTGCGTGTTACTAAAGGTGCTCGTGCTGCTATCGAAGCTGCTGGCGGTAAAATTGAGGAATAAGTAGCAGATGGCTAAGCAACCGGGATTAGATTTTCAAAGTGCCAAAGGTGGATTTGGCGAGCTGAAACGCAGACTGCTGTTTGTTATCGGCGCGCTGATTGTGTTCCGTGTTGGCTCTTTTATTCCGATCCCTGGTATCGATGCCGCTGTACTTGCCAAACTGCTTGAGCAACAGCGAGGCACCATCATTGAAATGTTTAACATGTTCTCTGGTGGTGCTCTCAGCCGTGCTTCTATCTTCGCACTGGGTATTATGCCGTACATTTCGGCATCTATTATTATCCAGCTGCTGACGGTCGTTCATCCGGCCCTGGCAGAATTGAAGAAAGAAGGGGAGTCTGGACGTCGTAAGATAAGCCAGTACACCCGTTACGGCACTCTGGTGCTGGCAATATTCCAGTCGATCGGTATTGCTACCGGTCTTCCGAATATGCCTGGTATGCAGGGCCTGGTGTTAAACCCGGGCTTTGCATTCTATTTCACCGCTGTTGTAAGTCTGGTCACAGGGACTATGTTCCTGATGTGGCTCGGCGAACAGATCACTGAGCGTGGTATCGGTAACGGTATCTCAATCATTATCTTCGCCGGTATCGTTGCGGGTCTCCCGCCAGCCATCGCCCACACTATCGAGCAAGCGCGTCAAGGCGACCTGCACTTCCTCCTGTTGCTGTTGGTTGCAGTATTAGTATTTGCAGTGACGTTCTTTGTTGTCTTCGTTGAACGTGGTCAACGCCGCATTGTGGTGAACTACGCTAAACGTCAGCAAGGTCGTCGTGTCTATGCTGCACAGAGCACACATTTACCGCTGAAAGTGAACATGGCGGGGGTTATCCCGGCTATCTTCGCTTCCAGTATTATTCTGTTCCCGGCGACCATCGCGTCATGGTTCGGGGGCGGGACTGGTTGGAACTGGCTGACAACAATTTCGCTGTATTTGCAGCCTGGGCAACCGCTTTATGTGTTACTCTATGCGTCTGCGATCATCTTCTTCTGTTTCTTCTACACGGCGTTGGTCTTCAACCCGCGTGAAACAGCAGATAACCTGAAGAAGTCCGGTGCATTTGTACCAGGAATTCGTCCGGGAGAGCAAACGGCGAAGTATATCGATAAAGTAATGACTCGCCTGACTTTAGTTGGTGCGCTTTATATTACTTTTATCTGCCTGATCCCGGAGTTCATGCGTGATGCAATGAAAGTACCGTTCTACTTTGGTGGGACCTCACTGCTTATCGTTGTTGTCGTGATTATGGACTTTATGGCTCAAGTGCAAACTCTGATGATGTCCAGTCAGTATGAGTCTGCATTGAAGAAGGCGAACCTGAAAGGCTACGGCCGCTAAATGGTCGTCTGAGAAGTTACGGAGAGTAAAAATGAAAGTTCGTGCTTCCGTCAAGAAATTATGCCGTAACTGCAAAATCGTTAAGCGTGATGGTGTCATCCGTGTGATTTGCAGTGCCGAGCCGAAGCATAAACAGCGCCAAGGCTGATTATTTCGCATATTTTTCTTGCAAAGTTGGGTTGAGCTGGCTAGATTAGCCAGCCAATCTTTTGTATGTCTGTACGTTTCCATTTGAGTATCCTGAAAACGGGCTTTTCAGCATGGTGCGTACATATTAAATAGTAGGAGTGCATAGTGGCCCGTATAGCAGGCATTAACATTCCTGATCAGAAACATGCCGTGATCGCATTAACTTCGATCTACGGTGTCGGCAAGACCCGTTCTAAGGCCATTCTGGCTGCAGCGGGTATCGCTGAAGATGTTAAGATCAGTGAGCTGTCTGAAGAACAAATCGACACGCTGCGTGACGAAGTTGCCAAATTTGTCGTTGAAGGTGATCTGCGCCGTGAAATCAGCATGAGCATCAAGCGCCTGATGGATCTTGGTTGCTATCGCGGTTTGCGTCATCGTCGTGGTCTGCCAGTGCGCGGTCAGCGTACTAAGACCAACGCACGTACCCGTAAGGGTCCGCGCAAACCGATCAAGAAATAATCGGGGTGATTGAATAATGGCAAAGGCACCAGTTCGTGCACGTAAACGTGTAAGAAAACAAGTCTCTGACGGCGTGGCTCATATCCATGCTTCTTTCAACAACACCATCGTTACTATTACTGATCGTCAGGGTAACGCTTTGGGTTGGGCAACAGCCGGTGGTTCCGGTTTCCGTGGTTCTCGCAAATCCACTCCGTTCGCAGCTCAGGTTGCAGCAGAGCGTTGCGCAGAAGCCGTAAAAGAATACGGCATCAAGAATCTGGAAGTTATGGTTAAAGGTCCGGGTCCGGGTCGTGAATCTACTGTTCGCGCTCTGAACGCCGCTGGTTTCCGCATCACGAATATTACTGATGTGACTCCGATCCCTCATAACGGTTGTCGTCCGCCGAAAAAACGTCGCGTATAACGCTCCGTTTTTTAGGTTAGTTGGAGATAGAAAATGGCAAGATATTTGGGTCCTAAGCTCAAGCTGAGCCGTCGTGAGGGCACCGACTTATTCCTTAAGTCTGGCGTTCGCGCGATCGATACCAAGTGTAAAATTGAACAAGCTCCTGGCCAGCACGGTGCGCGTAAACCGCGTCTGTCTGACTATGGTGTGCAGTTGCGTGAAAAGCAGAAAGTTCGCCGTATCTACGGTGTGCTGGAGCGTCAGTTCCGTAACTACTATAAAGAAGCAGCACGTCTGAAAGGCAACACAGGTGAAAATCTGCTGGCCCTGCTGGAAGGTCGTCTGGACAACGTTGTATACCGTATGGGCTTCGGCGCTACCCGTGCTGAATCACGCCAGTTGGTTAGCCACAAAGCAATCATGGTAAACGGTCGTGTTGTTAACATCGCTTCTTATCAGGTTAAAGCGAATGACGTGGTTAGCATTCGTGAGAAAGCGAAAAAGCAATCTCGCGTGAAAGCCGCTCTGGAGCTGGCTGAGCAGCGTGAAAAGCCAACCTGGCTGGAAGTTGATGCTGGCAAGATGGAAGGTACGTTCAAGCGTCAGCCAGAACGTTCTGATCTGTCTGCGGACATTAACGAACACCTGATCGTCGAGCTTTACTCCAAGTAAAGCTTAGTACCAAAGAGAGGACACAATGCAGGGTTCTGTGACAGAGTTTCTAAAACCGCGCCTGGTAGATATCGAGCAAGTGAGTTCGACGCACGCCAAGGTGACCCTTGAGCCTTTAGAGCGTGGCTTTGGCCATACTCTGGGTAACGCACTGCGCCGTATTCTGCTCTCATCGATGCCGGGTTGCGCGGTGACCGAGGTTGAGATTGATGGTGTACTTCATGAGTACAGCACCAAAGAAGGCGTTCAGGAAGATATCCTTGAAATCCTGCTCAACCTGAAAGGGCTGGCGGTGAGAGTTCAGGGTAAAGATGAAGTTATTCTTACTCTGAATAAATCTGGCATTGGCCCTGTGACTGCAGCCGACATCACCCACGACGGTGATGTTGAAATCGTCAAGCCGCAGCACGTGATCTGCCACCTGACCGATGAGAACGCAGCTATTAGCATGCGTATCAAAGTTCAGCGCGGTCGTGGTTATGTGCCGGCTTCTGCCCGAATTCATTCGGAAGAAGATGAGCGCCCAATCGGCCGTCTGCTGGTCGACGCATGCTACAGCCCTGTAGAGCGTATTGCCTACAATGTTGAAGCAGCGCGTGTAGAACAGCGTACCGACCTGGACAAGCTGGTCATCGAAATGGAAACCAACGGCACAATCGATCCTGAAGAGGCGATTCGTCGTGCGGCTACCATCCTGGCAGAACAACTGGAAGCTTTCGTTGACTTACGTGATGTACGTCAGCCGGAAGTGAAAGAAGAGAAACCAGAATTCGATCCGATCCTGCTGCGCCCTGTTGACGATCTCGAATTGACTGTCCGCTCTGCTAACTGCCTCAAGGCAGAAGCTATCCACTATATCGGTGATCTGGTACAGCGTACCGAGGTTGAGTTGCTGAAAACGCCGAACCTGGGTAAAAAATCTCTTACTGAGATTAAAGACGTGCTGGCTTCACGTGGTCTGTCTCTGGGCATGCGCCTGGAAAACTGGCCACCAGCAAGCATTGCTGACGAGTAACCGGATCACAGGTTAAGGTTTTACTGAGAAGGATAAGGTCATGCGCCATCGTAAGAGTGGTCGTCAACTGAACCGCAACAGCAGCCATCGCCAGGCTATGTTCCGCAACATGGCAGGTTCACTGGTTCGTCATGAGATCATCAAGACGACCCTGCCTAAAGCGAAAGAGCTGCGTCGCGTAGTTGAGCCGCTGATTACTCTTGCCAAGACTGACAGCGTTGCTAATCGTCGTCTGGCATTCGCCCGTACTCGTGATAACGAGATCGTGGCAAAACTGTTTAACGAACTGGGTCCGCGTTTCGCGAGCCGTGCAGGTGGTTACACTCGTATTCTGAAGTGTGGCTTCCGTGCAGGCGACAACGCTCCGATGGCTTACATCGAGCTGGTTGATCGTTCTGAATCGAAAGCAGAAGCTGCTGCAGAGTAATCTGCAGTAACGTAAAAAAACCCGCCTCGGCGGGTTTTTTTATATCCGCCGTATCCCTACCTCTCTACAATGTTTGTATCTTTTATCGACATCGCTGGAGTTCATCATGTGGTTGCTCGATCAGTGGGTAGAACGCCATATCAGTGATGCCCAACGTAAAGGCGAATTTGAAAATCTTCCTGGAAGCGGTAAACCGCTTGTGCTTGAGGATGATTCGCATATTCCACCTGAATTGCGTGCCGGGTATCGCTTACTTAAAAATGCGGGTTGTTTGCCTCCAGAGCTTGAGCAGAGAAGAGAAGCGGTCGAGCTTGCCGACCTGCTAAAAAGTGTTCGCAAAGAGGATCCGCGGCATAATGAAATCAGCCGAAAACTGGCGTTAACAGAACTTAAGCTTCGCCAGGCCGGGATAAATACTGACTTTTTGCATGGTGAGTATGGCGACAGGCTACGGCACAAAATGAGTGAGGAATAGTTATGTATCGTATCGGTGAACTCGCAAAGCTCGCTAACGTAACGCCGGATACCATTCGTTACTACGAAAAGCAGCAGATGATGGATCATGAGATTCGAACAGAAGGTGGCTTTCGTCTCTATACCGACAATGATTTGCAGCGTCTGCGTTTTATTCGCTATGCACGGCAGCTCGGCTTCACGCTGGAATCGATCCGCGAACTGCTGTCGATCCGCATCGATCCGGAACATCATACCTGTCAGGAGTCCAAAAGCATCGTCCGTGCGAGGCTGGATGAAGTCGAAGCACGCATTCAGGAACTGCAGACAATGCAGCGATCCCTGCAAAGATTGAATGATGCATGCTGCGGCACCGCGCACAGCAGCCTGTATTGCTCTATACTCGAAGCCCTCGAGCAGGGAGCCAGCGGAGAAACTGAAACGCAGGGTTGTTGATTTTCAATTTACCCGGGTCTACACTTTCGGCGACATAAACTAAGCTCAGGAGAAATGATGAGCCGCTATCAGCACACTAAAGGCCAAATTAAAGATAACGCCATTGAGGCATTGCTCCATGACCCGCTTTTCAGACAGCGAGTGGAGAAGAATAAAAAAGGGAAAGGGAGTTATCTGCGTAAAGACAAATATGCAAAACGGGGTAACTGGGAGGCCAGTGGCAAGCAAGCGAATCGCTTATTTACCACTGGCCTTCCTGCTTTTAGCTGCCGATCAGGTGCGGTTATTCTGCTCTTTTAACAGATCGCGAATCTCAGTCAGCAAGACTTCTTCTTTGCTTGGTGCTGGCGGGGTGGCAGCCGGCTCTTCTTTCTTGCGGTTCAGCTTGTTGATAAGCTTGATGGCCATGAAAATAGCGAATGCTACAATCAGGAAATCAAAAATATTCTGAATGAACACACCGTAATGCATTACGACTGCCGGGATATCGCCCTGTGCATCGCGAAGCGTGACGGCGAACTGTTTGAAGTCAACCCCCCCGATTAATAGTCCCAACGGTGGCATGATAATATCGGCAACTAATGATGATACGATCTTACCGAACGCTGCACCAATAATGACACCCACCGCCAAATCCACCACATTTCCGCGCATCGCAAATTCGCGAAATTCTTTGATAAAACTCATTATGTTCTCCTTGTGCCAGCTGACGACTATAAGTTTAACAAATGATTAGCCATTTGCCATTGGAGATAAATAATCGTTATGAAAAATAAAAGGCTTAACAATGGGATGGTTAATTATGGGGTGCCCTTTCACGGCACCCCAATTATTACAGGAAGAAGGGACTTGGCTGGAATAAACGTTCAACGTCGGTAATAAACTTTTTATCCGTAAGGAACATAATTACGTGGTCGCCTTGCTCGATACGCAAATTATCATTGGCGATCATGACATCATTTCCACGTACTACGGCCCCGATAATAGTGCCCGGCGGCAGCTTAATTTCATCAATCGAACGGCCCACCACGCGTGAAGTGCTTTCGTCGCCATGCGCGACGGCTTCAATGGCTTCTGCGACTCCGCGGCGTAGTGACGAAACACCAACAATATCCGCTTTACGAACGTGGCTCAGGAGTGCGGAGATTGTCGCTTGCTGTGGTGAAATGGCGATATCAATGACGCTTCCCTGCACGAGGTCAACATAGGCACGGCGCTGAATAAGCACCATGACCTTTTTTGCCCCCATGCGCTTGGCGAGCATAGCGGACATAATATTCGCTTCATCGTCGTTGGTAACCGCGATGAAAAGATCGACCTGATCGATATGCTCCTCAGCCAGCAGCTCCTGATCCGACGCATCGCCATAAAATACGATCGTATTTTGCAGCTTTTCAGCGAGCTCAGAGGCGCGTTGCTGATCGCGCTCGATCAACTTCACGCTGTAGTCTTTTTCCAGTCGATGTGCCAGACCCGCCCCGATATTCCCTCCACCGACTAACATAATCCGCTTGTAGGGTTTTTCAAGGCGCTGGAGTTCGCTCATTACCGCACGAATGTGCTGAGACGCGGCGATAAAGAAGACCTCATCGCCCGCTTCAACGATCGTTGACCCCTGTGGACGAATGGGCCTGTCGTGGCGAAAAATGGCCGCGACGCGGGTATCAATATGCGGCATATGCTCGCGCATTGTGGATAATGCGTTTCCGATCAACGGTCCGCCATAGTAGGCCTTCACGACTGCCAGGCTGACTTTACCTTCGGCAAAGTTCACGACCTGGAGCGCGCCCGGGTATTCTATCAGACGATAGATACTGTCGATAACCAGCTGCTCGGGCGCGATGAGATGATCAATGGGTACCGCTTCCGAATTAAACAGTTTTTCCGCATCCCTGACATAGTCCGGTGAACGGATGCGGGCGATGCGGTTTGGCGTGTTGAAAAGCGAATAGGCCACCTGACATGCAACCATATTGGTTTCGTCCGAACTGGTGACTGCAACCAGCATATCTGCATCGTCGGCGCCGGCCTCACGTAAAACGCGCGGATGCGAACCATGGCCCTGTACAACACGAAGGTCAAATTTGTCCTGCAGAACGCGCAGCCGGTCGCCATTGGTGTCGACAATCGTGATATCGTTGTTTTCGCCAACCAGATTTTCGGCCAGCGTTCCACCCACCTGTCCTGCACCCAGAATGATAATCTTCATATCTCGTGACCTGTTCTCAACATCACTCTTTGATTAGCTTAGCGTAAAAGAAGCCATCACCCTCTTCAGCACCCGGCAGGTTTTGCTGGCCCGGGCACTCCGGCGTTCCTGTTTCGCTTAATACGGCATCAGGGGTTCGTTTCAGGAAAGCGGCAATCTGCTGACTGTTTTCTTCCGGAAGCACTGAACACGTCGCGTAGACAAGCGTTCCGCCTGATTTAAGATGCGGCCAGATGGCATCCAGGATCCCGGATTGCAGCTGAACAAGCTCAGGAATATCACGATCGCGGCGCAACCACTTGATATCAGGATGACGTCGGATAACGCCCGTTGCAGAGCAAGGCGCATCCAGCAAAATACGGTCGAACTGCGTTTTGCCGCACCACTCTTCAGGCTTACGTCCGTCACCCTGCTTGACCTGCGCCTTCATTCCAAGGCGCTTCAGGTTGTCGTAAACGCGTGACAGGCGCTGCTCATCGACATCCACCGCCATGACGTTGGCCTGCGGAGCCACTTCCAGAATGTGCGTGGTTTTACCGCCCGGCGCGGCGCAAAGATCGAGAATTTGCTCACCATTTTTCGGTTCAAGCCAGGCCATGCAGCCCTGCGCAGAAGCGTCCTGCACTGTCACCCAGCCATCTTCAAAGCCCGGCAGCGCCTGCACAGGTGCAGGGGAGGCCAGACGTACGGCATCGGGGTAAGCTTCATGGGTGAATCCATTCATTCCGGCGTCTTCCAGCAATGCCAGCCATGCATCGCGGGTATGATGATTGCGATTGACGCGCAGCCACATTGGCGGACGCTGGTTATTGGCTTCAGCAATATCTTTCCACTGCTGTGGATAGGCTTTTTTAAGACGCTTAAGAAGCCAGTCGGGGTGGAGGAAACGTGTTTCACTCAGGGCAAATTCGGCCAGCAGTTCGTCCTGCTGTCGCTGGAACTGACGTAATACCCCGTTGATCAACCCTTTGAGCTGAGGCCGTTTAACCGCAACGGCGCCCTCAACCGTTTCAGCCAGCGCGGCATGAGCTGGAATGCGGGTATGCAGAAGCTGATAGAAACCTACCATGATCAAATAATGTATGGTGCGCTGCTTGCCTGTCATCGGGCGTGACATCAGCTTGCCGATCAACCACTCAAGCTGAGAGAGGGTGCGCAGAACGCCAAAGCACAGCTCCTGAAGCAGCGCTTTATCTTTATCAGAAACTTTTTGCTGCAGTGGAGGAAGGACGTTGCTGAGCGACTGACCCTGTTCAACAACTTGCTCGACGGCCTGCGCCGCCATACTGCGTAAATTTTGTTTTTTCATAGCCGTAAAAATAAAAATGCCCGGAAACACCGGGCCTTAAGTATGAGTAGGTTCAGGCAAGACGATTGCCAGGGATAAACCATTCGCGACGTGAATTTAACAAATCCTGAGCGCTCATTGCTTTCTTACCCGCAGGCTGCAGAGACTCAAGATTCAAAATGCCTTTCGCGGTTGCTACCTGAATGCCTTGCCTGTTGGCTTCAATAATTGTGCCGGGTTCTGCTGCAGTATCGCTATCAATTACGGTGGCTTTCCACACTTTCACCGGCTGCTCGTCAATCATCATCCAGCTCATTGGCCACGGATTAAAAGCCCGGATGCAGCGTTCCAGCTGAGCGGCAGACAGTGACCAGTCAATCTGAGCCTCTTCTTTGCTCAATTTCTCCGCATAGGTCACTAACGCTTCATCCTGAACTTCAGGCGTCGCCTTATCGTCTGCCAGCTGCTGTAACGTCTCAATAAGGCCCTGAGGGCCGAGGTTGGCCAGCTTATCGTATAGCGTAGCGCTGGTATCCTCAGCCGTTATTGGACAGGCCAATTTATACAGCATGTCGCCGGTGTCTAAACCTACATCCATCTTCATGATTGTGACGCCGGTTTCCGTATCACCTGCCCAAAGAGCGCGCTGGATAGGCGCTGCTCCACGCCAGCGGGGAAGCAGGGACCCGTGAACGTTGACGCAACCCAGGCGCGGCATTTCAAGCACCGCTTTTGGCAAGATTAAACCGTATGCCACGACCACCATGACATCAGCGTTCAGGTTGGCCACGAGCTGCTGATTTTCCTCAGGACGTAAGGAGGCGGGCTGGAAAACGGGTAATCCATGCTCTTCGGCCAGCAATTTAACCGGGCCTGGCATCAGCTTTTTACCGCGACCTGCCGGGCGATCGGGTTGGGTAAAAACGCCAACAATCTGGTGTCCGGAAGATAACAGCGCGTCAAGATGACGCGCTGCAAAATCAGGTGTTCCCGCAAAGATAATACGCAGTGTTTTAGACACGTTATTCCTTGTATCCAGGAGCGTTATGCGCGAGAGCGCATACGATCCAGTTTCTCTACTTTTTGACGAATTCGCTGCTGCTTCAGGGGAGAGAGATAATCGATAAACAGTTTACCGACCAGATGATCCATCTCGTGCTGAATACAAATTGCCAGCAGGTCGTCGGCTTCCAGCTCGAACGGCTTACCGTCGCGGTCCAGCGCGCGAATTTTCACTTTCTCAGCACGCGGAACTAAGGCGCGCTGTTCCGGAATAGACAGACAGCCTTCTTCAATACCGGTTTCGCCGCTTTTTTCGAGCAGTTCAGGGTTGATCAGCACCAGACGACCGTCGCGATTCTCTGAAACGTCAATCACGATAATACGTTTGTGAATGTCCACCTGGGTTGCTGCCAGGCCAATGCCTTCTTCGGCGTACATGGTATCGAACATATCATCAACGATACGCTGAATTTCTGCATTCACTTCTTTAACCGGTTCAGCGACGATGCGAAGGCGCTCGTCCGGAATATGTAACACTTGCAAAACTGCCATAAATTTCCAGAGTCGTGTTCAGGAGTTGATAAGAATACTATCTCTATTCTAGACAAAACCCCTATCGATTGACAGCATCAGTGACCAATCGCAAAGATTGCTGAGGCTGCCTATGGCAGGGAAAAGGATGACATCCACAGAGATATGGTTACGGCTTATTAACATCGGTTCACTGTATGGTGACGCTATGCTGGACGTTGCGCGCAAACTGCAGCTTCAGACAACGCTTGATTCCATGGCTGTGAGAGATGCCGGGCTTTCAGCGCAGCACGCCAGGAAGTTCTTCTCGCTCGGTGAAAGTGAACTTGAACGCAGCCTAAGATGGCTGGAGCAGCCGGGTAATCACCTTTTACCTGCTACGCACTCCCTCTATCCTCAGCTGCTACGAACGATTCCTGACTACCCCGGGGCGCTGTTCGTTAGGGGAAATGTCCACGTCCTTAAAAGCCTGCAGCTTGCGGTGGTCGGCAGCCGGGCACCCTCCTGGTACGGTGAGCGGTGGGGGAAAATCTTGTGCGAGCAGCTATCGCAATCGGGTTTCACCATCACCAGCGGGCTGGCATGCGGCATTGATGGGGTGGCGCACCACGCAGCGCTGTCAGTGAAAGGACGTAGCGTGGCCGTTCTGGGAAACGGCCTTTTTAGTATTTACCCGCGCCGGCACCAGACCTTAGCAGAACAGCTCGTTGACGCAGAAGGAGCGCTAGTTTCCGAGTTCTCACTACCCACGCAGCCCAGACCGGGGAATTTCCCTCGCCGTAATCGCATCATTAGCGGGCTAAGCCAGGGGGTGCTGGTTGTTGAGGCCGCAATTCGCAGTGGTTCGCTTGTTACCGCCCGGTGTGCTCTGGAGCAAGGGCGCGAGGTATTTGCAATTCCGGGGCCGCTAGGAAACCCCGGGTGTGAAGGACCGCATTGGCTAATAAAGCAGGGTGCCACGCCAGTAACCTGTTTAGAGGACATTCTTGAGAATTTGCAATATGGGCTGCTCAGGCTGCAGGATGATCCCAAAATGCGACATTATTCATCAGATCAGGAGGAGGTGGCATTGCCATTTCCCAAGCTCCTGGCTAACGTAGGAGATGAGGTAACATCTGTTGACGTTGTCGCTGAACGTGCCGGCCAACCTGTGCCAGTAACGGTAGCACAGCTACTTGAACTGGAGTTAGCAGGGTGGATCGCAGCTGTACCCGGCGGCTATGTCCGATTAAGGAGGGCATGCCATGTTCGACGTACTGATGTATTTGTTTGAGACTTACATCCACAACGAAGCAGAAATGCGCGTGGATCAGGACAAATTGACACGGGATCTTACCGATGCAGGATTTGAGCGGGAAGATATTTATAATGCGTTGATGTGGCTGGAGAAACTGGCTGATTATCAGGAAGGCCTCGCCGAACCGATGCAGCTTGCTTCAGATCCGCTTTCTGTACGCATCTATACCGCTGAAGAGTGTGAAAGGCTGGATGCCAGCTGCAGGGGATTCGTCTTATTCCTCGAGCAGATTCAGGTGCTAAACCTCGAAACCCGAGAAATGGTGATAGAGCGCGTCATGGCGCTGGATACGGCAGAATTCGAACTGGAAGACCTCAAGTGGGTGATCCTGATGGTTCTGTTTAATATTCCAGGCTGTGAAAACGCCTATCAGCAAATGGAAGAATTACTCTTTGAAGTGAATGAAGGTATGCTGCACTAAATCTCATGTGCAGCACCAAGAGTTGTTATGGCCAAATCAGCACTATTCACGGTGCATAAAAACGAGCCCTGCCCGCAGTGCGGGGCTGAACTTGTCATTCGGTCCGGGAAACACGGCCCGTTTCTCGGTTGTTCACACTATCCGGAATGTGACTATGTCCGCCCCCTGAAAAGCCAGGCGGATGGACATATTGTTAAAATTCTGGAGGGGCAGCTATGCCCACTCTGCGGTGGCGAATTAGCACTGCGGCAGGGACGCTTCGGCATGTTTATCGGATGCAGCCGCTACCCGGAATGTGAACATACGGAACAAATTGATAAGCCAGATGAAACGGCGATTGCGTGCCCGCAGTGTCAGCGCGGTCAGCTGGTACAGCGTCGCTCCCGTTTTGGTAAGAACTTTCACTCATGCGATCGCTATCCTGAATGCCAGTTCGTTATCAATTTCAAACCGGTAGCGGGAGCCTGCTCATACTGCAATTATCCGCTACTTATAGAGAAGAAAACCGCGCAGGGTATGAAACGCTTTTGCGCCAGTAAACAATGTGGAAAGCCGGTTTCGGCGGATCAAAACAGTGAATAATAACCTGCCATCAGGATCCATTGCGCATGCGCTGGACGTCCTGAAAAATGAAGAAGTCATCGCCTATCCAACAGAAGCCGTTTTCGGGGTCGGCTGCGATCCTGACAGCGAGACGGCTGTGAACCGTTTACTTACGCTTAAACAGAGGCCCGTCGAGAAAGGATTAATTTTGATCGCTGCCAGCTATGAGCAGCTCAAGCCTTATATCGATGACTCAATGCTAACGCCAGCGCAGAGGGAGACCATTTTCTCCGCATGGCCAGGGCCGGTAACCTTTGTATTTCCTGCGCAGCCTGATACGCCGCGTTGGTTAACCGGACGCTTTGATTCCCTTGCCGTTCGCGTTACCGACCATCCGCTGGTGGTGGAGCTATGCCTGGCGTTTGGAAAACCGCTGGTCTCAACCAGCGCTAACCTGACAGGATTACCGCCTTGTCGCACTACTGAAGAGGTGCTTGCACAGTTCGGCAAGGATTTCCCGGTAGCTCGGGGTGAAACGGGGGGGCGCCTGAATCCGTCGGAAATTCGCGACGCTTTGACGGGCGAACGTTTTCGCCAGGGGTAATATATGGAAGCTTATGCCGTTTTTGGTCATCCGATAGAACACAGCAAGTCGCCGTTAATCCATCAGCAGTTTGCTGACCAGCTCCGCATCGATCATCCCTATGGCCGTGTTCTGGCACCCGTTGATGGATTCGTCACAACGCTCAATGCATTTTTCGACGCAGGGGGGAAGGGGGCGAATGTGACCGTACCTTTTAAGGAAGAAGCGTTCGAACGTGCGGATGAGCTGACTGAGCGCGCGTCGCTTGCTGGTGCCGTGAATACGCTTAAGCGGCTTGAGGATGGCCGCCTCCTGGGTGACAACACTGACGGAATTGGTTTGCTCAGCGATCTGGAAAGACTGTCATTTATCAAACCCGGCTTTCGGGTTCTGCTGATTGGTGCGGGTGGAGCGTCGCGGGGCGTGCTCCTTCCTTTACTTTCGCTCGATTGCGCTGTGACTATTACCAACCGAACCTTCACCCGGGCGGAAGAGCTGGCTGCGTTATTCTCCCATACGGGTAGCGTAAGCGCCGCAGCGCTTGACGATCTTGCCAATCGGGAGTTCGATCTCGTCATTAATGCGACCTCCAGCGGTATCACCGGTGAGATCCCTGCGATCCCTGCTTCGCTGGTGAATGCCCACGTCTATTTCTACGACATGTTTTATCAGAAAGGAAAGACGCCCTTTTTGAACTGGTGTGAACGGCGTGGCGCCAGACATCTGGCCGATGGGCTGGGCATGCTGGTGGGGCAGGCGGCTCATGCAGTGCTGCTCTGGCACGGTGTGTTGCCTACAGTGGAACCGGTGATCGAAAAACTGAAACAGGAACTGACCGCATGAATCAGGCGATTCACTTCCCTGACAGAGAAACCTGGGATGAGAGCAGGCAGGCAGTATGTTTCCCGGCTCTGGTACACGGAATGCAGCTGACCTGTGCAATCGGTGGAGAAACGTTACTTCGTCGCTTTGGTGGTTCCAGTCCGTTAGCGGTATTTTGCGAAAATCGCTGGGATCTTGAAGAGGAAGCCAGCGATTTAATCCGCGATCGGCAAGAAGACGATCAAGGCTGGGTCTGGTTGTCCTGAGCCAGATAGTCATTTTTCCATTTAACGTAATTGTTGGCCGAGTATTTCAGGCCTTCAATTTCCGCCTCTTTTAAGGGGCGGATCTGTTTCACCGGGCTGCCCAAATAAAGATAACCGCTTTCGAGTCGTTTATTCTGGGGGACCAGGCTGCCCGCGCCGATCATCACGTCTTCTTCTACTATCACGCCATCCAGTAAAATCGATCCCATTCCCACAAGCACCCTGTTACCGATAGTACAGCCGTGGAGCATCACTTTATGGCCGACGGTAACATCTTCTCCAATAATGAGCGGATTCCCGTCCGGGTTGTATGAGGATTTGTGGGTAACATGCAGCACGCTACCGTCCTGAATATTGGTACGGGCGCCAATTGCCACATAGTTAACGTCTCCTCTGATCGCAACTAATGGCCAGATGCTGACGTCATCGGCCAGGCGAACATCACCCACGACCACGCTGCTGGTGTCGATCATCACGCGATCGCCTGTTTGTGGGAAGAGATCTTTATAAGGACGTAATACTGCAGACATAGCTACCTCGACGGATGAACACACAATTACAAGACTTTGATCATATTTTGAGATCGAGGCAAGGCAAAATGCGTCAATATTTAAGCAGATCGGGCGGGATTTCAGCGAAAAGCGCGGAAAATCAACAGTCGGAAAAAAAGATCTAAAAAATGCTTGTGCTAAAAACTGGGATCCCTATAATGCGCCTCCATCGACACGGCGGAT
>CAMKZP010000022.1 GCA_946477805.1 uncultured Enterobacter sp. | reverse complement strand
GATCACCACGTAGCTTGGCAGGGCAGCGTACAGCGGGTCAACGCCCAGCGCGGCGGCCGCTTCGTGCATCGGTTTGGCGGCGTTCATGGCGAACGACATGCCCGCCGAGAAGATGCCGCACATCACCGCCAGCAGCAGGCCTTTCTTCAGGTTGAACTCTTCGGCCCGGATGCCCATCTTGCGCTCTTTCAGCTGGCCCGCCCGGGTGACGATCCCCACGCCGATCACCGCCACCAGCACGCCCAGCAGCGTCATACGCCCGCCCTGCGTGTTTATCAGCACGTCAAAGTTGCCGTTGATGATGGGCGTCATCAGGGTGCCGACGATAAGCGTGATGCCAATCGCGATGCCGATACCCATCGACATGCCAAGATAGCGCATGGTGAGGCCGTAGTTGATGTTGCCGATGCCCCACATCGCGCCGAACAGAAACACCGGCAGCAGGGTAGAGGCGCTGAAGGAGGAGAAGTAGCCCCAGAAATCCGGGAGCAGCATGGCGCTTATGGTCCACGGCAAAATCAGCCATGAAACCGTACCGCCAACGGACCACATGGTTTCCCATGACCAGCCTTTCACCTTTTTGAACGGGGCATAGAAACAGGCTGCACTGGCCGCGCCTATCAAATGCCAGAAAATGCCCATCGTAATCGCATGATTCATTTTTATATCCTCATCGTTTTTATAGTCGGTGGCTTCCCGCCGACTTGATGAGTGTAAAAATTAGGCGGTGTGGGAACCTTCAGAAGGTTGCCGCACTTTTGTTCTGAATGGCAATCAGCACGTTAACCGCGTGAGCAGACTCACAATTCCGCCATTAATCGAAAAATGAATAACCTTATAAAAACTACGGCATTGATAATCATTTTCAATATCATTTAATTAACTATAATGAACCAACTGCTTACGCGGCATTAACAGCTGTGCCGCCCGACAATAATGGAGAGGATTATGAGTTATACACTGCCATCCCTGCCGTATGCCTATGACGCACTGGAACCGCATTTCGACAAGCAGACGATGGAAATCCATCACACTAAACACCACCAGACCTATGTGAACAACGCGAACGCCGCGCTGGAAAGCCTGCCAGAGTTCGCTAACCTGCCTGCTGAAGAGCTGATTACCAAACTGGACCAGCTGCCGGCGGACAAGAAAACCGTTCTGCGTAACAACGCGGGCGGTCACGCTAACCACAGCCTGTTCTGGAAAGGCCTGAAAACCGGTACTACCCTGCAGGGCGACCTGAAAGCCGCTATCGAGCGCGACTTCGGCTCCGTTGATAACTTCAAAGCGGAATTCGAGAAAGCCGCTGCCACCCGTTTCGGCTCTGGCTGGGCGTGGCTGGTTCTGAAAGGTGACAAGCTGGCGGTTGTTTCTACCGCTAACCAGGACTCCCCGCTGATGGGTGAAGCAATCTCTGGCGCATCCGGTTTCCCAATCGTGGGTCTGGACGTGTGGGAACACGCTTACTACCTGAAGTTCCAGAACCGTCGCCCGGACTACATCAAAGCCTTCTGGGACGTGGTGAACTGGGACGAAGCTGCAGCGCGTTTCGCCGCTAAAAAATAAGGTTGCATTGACGCCTGTGAGAAGCGAGTCTGATGACTCGCTTTTTTTGTGTCTGCGTAAAGGAGGCAGCGATGCATTACCCGGTGAATGTGTTTACAGGCAAGGTAAGGGAGTACGACGGCAGCCGCCCGAGCGCTATTGCCAAAATTCAGGTCGACGGCGAGCTGACGTTAACCGATCTCGGGCTTGCGGGCGACGAGCAGGCCGAAAAGAAAATCCACGGCGGGCCCGAGCGCGCGCTGTGCCACTATCCGCGCGAACATTATCAGCACTGGATAACCGAATTCCCCGGGCAGGCGGATCTGTTTGTCGCGCCCGCGTTTGGCGAGAACCTCTCGACGCAAGGGCTTACCGAGAAAAACGTCTTTATCGGCGATATTTACCGCTGGGGAGACGCGCTGATCCAGGTGACGCAGCCGCGCTCGCCGTGCTTCAAGCTCAACTACCATTTCGGCATCAGCGATATGTCTGAGCAGCTGCAAAAGGCGGGTAAAACCGGCTGGCTGTACCGCGTGGTGCTAGCCGGGAAGGTTTCCGCAGATGCGCCGCTGGCGCTGGCGTCGCGCCTGAGCGATGTGTCGGTCTATGACGCCTGCGCCATTGCCTGGCATATGCCGTTTGACGACGAGCAGTATCATCGCCTGCTGTCGGCGGCGGGGCTATCTACCAGCTGGACCAGAACGATGCAGAAGCGGCGCGTAAGCGGCAGGATCGAGGATAATTCGCGGAGATTGTGGGGGAGATAAGATCACCCCACACCCTAGCCCTCTCCCCAAAGGGGAGAGGGAACTGGAACACCCTCGCCTTTAAGGGGAGAGGAATGAAGAAAAACTACGAACGCTTATGCAGCGGCAGCCACAGCGTTAATCGCAGCCCGCCCAGCGGGCTGTCGTCGGCTTTCACCCAGCCACGGTGCTGCTGCATCGCGGTTTCGACAATCGCCAGCCCCAGCCCCGTGCCGCCTGATTCGCGGTCGCGCGCTTCGTCGGTACGGTAGAACGGACGGAAAATCTGCTCGCGATCTTCCGGGCTAACGCCGGGACCGTCGTCGTCAACGATGATGGTGATCCCGTCTTTATCCACCGAGAACGCCACCTCAATCTTCGTATGCGAGTAGCGCAGGGCGTTACGCACGATATTCTCCAGCGCGCTTTCCAGCGTGTTGGGGTTACCGTACAGCGGCCATGGCCCCGGCGGGAAGTTGACGGTGAAGGATTTACCCATCTGTTCCGCTTCAAACGCCGCGTTGTCCAGCACCTCATGCCACAGGTGATTGGCTTTCACCGTTTCGCTCACCAGCGCGTTTTTCTGCTGATTGCGCGACATCACCAGCAGATCGTTGATCATGCTGTCCAGGCGGTGGGCTTCCGTTTCGATACGTTCCAGCTCTTTGCTTTCACCGCTGCGGCGGCGCAGCAGGGCGGTGCCGAGCTGTAGCCGCGTGAGGGGCGTGCGCAGCTCGTGCGAGATGTCCGACAGCAGACGCTGCTGCGAGGTCATCATGCGCTCCAGCGCGCTCACCATCTGGTTAAAGCTGGCACCGGCAGCCAGGAACTCCTGCGGGCCGGCTTCCAGCTCCGGATGCTGTCTGAGGTTACCCTGCGCCACTTCGTCAGCCGCGTTTTTCAGCTTGCGCGCGGGCTTCGCCAGGCTCCACGCCAGCCATAACAGCAGCGGTGAACTGAGCAGCATCGTCACGATCAGCAGCAGCAGCGGACGGTCAAACAGCAGGTTGATAAAGTCAGTCTGGGAGTTGCTGGCAGGGCGGATCAGATAGAGCTGGTAGTTATCCTCCCCGTCTCTCACGGAGAAGGGGCCGACCATCTCAAGGCGACCGTATTTCTTCTTCTGCGGGTGATCGGCGTTATCCGCCTGGCCAATGAAGTTACGGATAATCTGCATTTCATTGCGCTCAGCCCCGATGACGCGCCCTTCGCTGGTCACCAGCAGCAGGCGTTGTCCGGGCGGCGCCCATTTGTCGATGGCGCGAAACAGCCTGCGCCACCACATTAAATCGTTCGGCGGGTCGTTTGCCAGCTCGGCTTCAACATGCTGCTCGATCATCACGCCCTGACGTTGCTCGCTGTCGAGAAGCTCCGTCATCTGGCGTGAGTCGAGTTTTGGCAACATCAGTACGAGCATTAAAACCAGGGCCAGCGTCAGCCAGAAAATGGCGAAGATGCGGGCGGTTAAGCTGCCTATCATGAAGCGGAAACCATCAGATAACCGCGACCTCGCAGCGTTTTAAACCACGGGTGGCCGTCTTTACGCTCCGGCAGCTTGCGGCGCAGGTTAGAGATATGCATGTCGATGGCGCGGTCAAACGGGGTGAGGCGTTTGCCCAGCACTTCCTGACTCAGGTGTTCACGCGATACCACCTGGCCGAGATGCTGCGCCAGCAGGTAGAGCAGGGTGAACTCGGTGCCGGTCAGTTCCAGCGTTTCGCCGTCGAAGCTCGCTTCCTGACGGCCCGGGTTCAGGCTCAGGGAGTCCACTTCCAGCGTCGGAGAGCTGTTGTCCGTGTTCTGCTGCTGCTCGCTCCAGTGGGAACGACGCAGGATTGCGCGAATACGGGCCACCAGTTCACGGTCGTTGAACGGTTTGGGTAAGTAGTCATCCGCGCCCAGCTCAAGGCCGAGAACGCGGTCAAGTTCGCTGCCGCGCGCGGTCAGCATGATAACGGGGGTCTGGTGCGTCTGGCGAAGCTCTTTCAACGTATCAATGCCGTTTTTCTTCGGCATCATCACGTCGAGCAAAAGTAGATCGATGCTGTCGTCAAGGAGACTCAGCGCCTGCTCGCCATCGTGGGCGACCAGAACGTTGAAACCTTCCATGTCGAGCAACTCCTTTAAAAGGGATGTGAGCTCTCGGTCATCATCAACTAACAGGATTTTATTCATTGTTTAAATACCTCCGAGGCAGAAATTACGACATCAAGGCTATCTAATCCATGACTTTACGTTGTTTTACACCCCCTGACGCATGTTTGCAGCCTGAATCGTAGACTGTCTCTCGTTGAATCGCGACACGAAAGATTTTGGGAGCAAGTGATGCGCAAAGTTACCGCTGCCGTCATGGCCTCAACGCTGGCGTTCAGTGCGTTTAGCCAGGCTGCTGTAGCTATCATCGGCGATAACGGTTCCTCGCAGGAGGGCGCTACGCAGCACAGCAGCCAAAACCATATGTTTGACGGCATAAGTTTAACCGAACATCAGCGTCAACAGATGCGAGATCTGATGCACAGGGCACGACACGATCGGTCCCCTGTTAATGTTAGCGAAATGGAGACAATGCATCGCCTTGTCACCGCAGAAAATTTTGACGAAAGCGCTGTACGCGCTCAGGCAGAAAAAATGGCACAGGAACAGGTTGCCCGCCAGGTAGAAATGGCGAAGGTCCGCAACCAGATGTTCCACCTGCTAACGCCCGAGCAGCAAGCGGTTTTGAACGATAAACATCAGCAGCGAATGGACCAGTTGCGTGAGGTTGCACGGATGCAGCGAAGCTCAGAGACAACGCTTTTCAGTAGCAATAGCAGCACCCGTAGTAACCAGTAAACCCTGTTTTCCTTGCCATAGACACCATCCCTGTCTTCCCCCACATGATGTGGGGGTTTTTTTTGCCCGTCGTTCAGGTTTGTTAACCGTTTATTCATCCTTAGACTCCTCTACCATCCGTTATACTAGCGCCATGGCATGACAGGAGTGTTTATGAATCAATCCTATGGACGGCTGGTTAGCCGGGCCGCAGTTGCTGCGACGGTAATGGCGTCGTGTTTGCTGATCATCAAAATTTTCGCGTGGTGGTATACCGGTTCGGTCAGTATTCTGGCGGCGCTGGTGGACTCGCTGGTGGATATTGCCGCCTCGCTGACCAACCTGCTGGTGGTGCGCTACTCGCTGCAGCCGGCAGATGAAGAACATACCTTTGGCCACGGAAAAGCGGAATCGCTGGCCGCGCTGGCGCAGAGCATGTTTATTTCCGGCTCCGCGCTGTTCCTGTTTTTGACCGGTATCCAGCACCTGGCGTCGCCGTCGCCGATGAAAGATCCCGGCGTGGGCGTGGCCGTCACAATAATTGCACTTATAAGCACACTTGTTCTGGTAACGTTCCAGCGCTGGGTGGTTCGTAAAACGCAAAGTCAGGCAGTACGGGCAGATATGCTTCATTATCAGTCTGATGTTATGATGAATGGGGCAATTCTTATTGCGCTTGGTCTGGCCTGGTATGGCTGGCATCGGGCCGATGCGTTGTTTGCGTTAGGGATAGGCGTCTATATCTTATATAGCGCCCTGCGGATGGGGTATGAGGCTGTGCAGTCGCTTCTTGACCGTGCGCTTCCCGATGCAGAACGTGATGAAATTTTTGCCATCGTGACCGGCTGGCCCGGCGTCAGCGGCGCTCACGATCTTCGTACGCGGCAGTCAGGGCCGACCCGCTTTATTCAGATTCACATAGAAATGGAAGACAACCTGCCGTTGGTTCAGGCTCACGTCATAGCTGAGCAGGTCGAGCAGGCGATTTTGCAGCGTTTTCCTGGTTCAGACGTCATCATTCACCAGGATCCCTGCTCGGTTGTACCCGGACATATGGGTTTTCGTAATTCGTTGTAAAAAAGTGAGCCAGGCCAGCATTTTGTGGATAAATTACCGCCATATGGCCTGACCTGAATCAATTCAGCTGGAAGTGATTGATATACTATTTGCAGTATTCAACGGTTGAAGAGTTTCTTCCGGCAGCAGATTTCAATTTTGCATTCCTAAGTTCAGAGGTAGTCATGATTAAGAAAATCGGTGTGTTGACAAGCGGCGGTGATGCGCCGGGCATGAACGCAGCAATTCGTGGCGTTGTCCGTGCAGCGCTGACGGAAGGTCTGGAAGTGTTTGGCGTTTATGACGGTTACCTGGGTCTGTACGAAGACCGCATGGTTCAACTGGACCGCTACAGCGTGTCTGACATGATCAACCGTGGCGGCACCTTCCTGGGCTCCGCGCGCTTCCCGGAATTCCGTGACGAACGCGTTCGTGAAGTGGCTATCGAGAACATGAAGAAACGCGGCCTGGACGCGCTGGTTGTTATCGGCGGTGACGGCTCCTACATGGGTGCAAAACGTCTGACCGAGATGGGCTTCCCGTGCATCGGCCTGCCTGGCACCATCGACAACGACATCAAAGGGACTGACTACACCATCGGCTTCTTTACCGCCCTGGGTACCGTTGTTGAAGCGATTGACCGTCTGCGCGACACCTCTTCTTCCCACCAGCGTATCTCCATCGTTGAAGTGATGGGCCGCTACTGCGGTGACCTGACTCTGGCCGCGGCCATTGCGGGCGGCTGCGAGTTCATCGTGGTGCCTGAAGTCGAATTCAGCCGTGAAGATCTGGTCAACGAGATCAAAGCCGGTATCGCGAAGGGTAAAAAACACGCCATCGTTGCCATCACCGAGCACATCTGCGACGTTGACGAGCTGGCGAAGTACATCGAAACCGAAACCAAACGCGAAACCCGCGCGACCGTGCTGGGCCATATCCAGCGTGGCGGTTCCCCGGGTCCTTACGACCGTATCCTGGCGTCCCGCATGGGCGCGTACGCTATTGACCTGCTGCTGCAGGGGCACGGCGGCCGCTGCGTGGGTATTCAGAACGAAAAACTGGTTCACCATGACATCATCGACGCCATCGAGAACATGAAGCGTCCGTTCAAGGGTGACTGGCTGGACTGCGCGAAAAAACTGTATTGATCGGCGTTTGTATTGTGCCGGGTGGCGCAAGTTAAATGCAAAACGGTAACCCAAGGGTTTACCGTTTTTTATGGTTGCGCCCTCTGCCGTGGGAGAGGGCATCAGGCCACTCATCCCCTTCTTTTATTCCTCAACGTTATAGCCAATCTTTTTTTATTCTTTAATGATCGGTTCCCTTTCTGGCACGCTGCATTCATCAAAACACTGCATAAGAGAGCTGGGCGATGAATAAATGGGGCGTGGGTTTAACATTATTGCTGGCATCAACCAGCGTTCTGGCTAAGGACATCCAGTTATTGAACGTGTCGTACGACCCGACGCGTGAGCTGTACGATCAGTACAACAAAGCTTTTGCGGCGCACTACAAGCAGGAAACCGGCGATAACGTGGTGATTCGCCAGTCTCACGGCGGCTCGGGCAAACAGGCAACGTCCGTGATTAACGGCATTGAAGCCGACGTGGTTACCCTGGCGCTGGCCTACGACGTGGATGCCATTGCTGAACGCGGCCGTATCGACAAAAACTGGATCAAACGCCTGCCGGATAACTCCGCGCCGTATACCTCGACCATCGTTTTCCTGGTGCGTAAAGGCAACCCGAAGCAGATTAAGGACTGGAACGATCTGATCAAACCGGGCGTGTCGGTGATTACCCCGAACCCGAAAAGCTCTGGCGGCGCACGCTGGAACTACCTGGCGGCCTGGGGCTACGCGCTGCACCACAACAACGGTGACCAGGCTAAAGCGCAGGAGTTCGTCAAATCCCTGTTTAAAAACGTCGAAGTGCTGGATTCCGGCGCGCGCGGCGCAACCAATACCTTCGTTGAGCGCGGCATTGGCGACGTGCTGATCGCCTGGGAAAACGAAGCCTTGCTGGCGACCAACGAGCTGGGTAAAGACAAATTTGAGATCGTCACCCCAAGCGAATCTATCCTCGCCGAGCCGACCGTTTCCGTGGTGGATAAAGTCGTCGAGAAGAAAGGGACCAAAGCGGTGGCGGAAGCTTACCTGAAGTACCTCTACTCGCCGGAAGGCCAGGAAATTGCGGCGAAGAACTTCTACCGTCCGCGCGACCCGGCCGTGGCGAAAAAATACGACGGTGAGTTCCCGAAACTGAAGCTCTTCACCATTGACGACGAGTTTGGCGGCTGGACGAAGGCGCAGAAAGAGCACTTCTCCAACGGCGGCACGTTCGACCAGATCAGCAAGCGCTAAGCGTTCCTTAATGAACGACACGGTGACCCGGCGTGAGAAATCCGCCGGGTTTTTTATTTGGTCATCATTTTGCGTTACTCTTTCGCCTCTATCGAAAACAGGGAACGCGTTGTGAAAAAAATACTCTTAGCCATCCTGGTGATGATTGTCCTCGCCAGCGGCGGCTTGTACTGGCTGAAAGCGGGTAACCCGAACGCGCTGCGGCACATCGTTCTCGACCAGTGCGTCCCTAACCAGGTGCAAAACCGCAGCCCGGCGCCCTGCGCGCAGGTGAAAACGGATGCTGGCTATGTGGTATTCAAAGACCGCAACGGGCCGCTGCAGTACCTGCTGATGCCAACGTACCGCATCAACGGCACCGAAAGCCCGCTCCTCACCGAATCCTACACGCCGAACTTCTTCTGGCTGGCGTGGCAGTCTCGCAGCTTTATGAGCATGAAGCGCGGGGCAGAGGTGCCCGACAGCGCGATCTCCCTGACCATCAACTCCCCCACGGGGCGTACCCAGAATCATTTCCATATTCATATCTCCTGCCTGCGCCCGGACGTGCGCGAGAAGCTCAATGCGGCCCAGGGGCAAATCAGCACCCAGTGGCTGCCCTTCCCCGGCGGGCTGCTGGGGCATGATTATCTCGCCCGTCGCGTGACGGAAAATGAGCTGGTGCAGCGCAGCCCGTTTATGATGCTGGCGGAGGAGCTGCCGGAAGCGCGTGACCATATGGGACGCTTCGCGCTGGCGATGGCGCAGCAGTCTGACGGCTCGTTCGTTCTGCTGGCGACCGAGCGAAATTTGCTTACGTTAAACCGCGCGTCCGCTGAGGAACTGCAGGATCATCAATGCGATATCCTGAAGTAACCCCACCATAAATAGCGTTTACTCGCTCTGCCTGTCGCCGTAGACTTGCTGAAAAATTCTACAGGAGACAGGTATGTCGCTCTGGTTAACCCATCCTCTGCTGCTTCCCTCACTGATTGTTGGCGTCACCATCGTGCTGTGGGCGACGTCGCTGCTGCCCGAATTTCTTACCGCGCTGCTGTTCTTCACGGCAGCGATGACCGCCAGAATCGCTCCACCGGAGGCAATCTTCGGCGGTTTTGCCTCATCGGCCTTCTGGCTGGTGTTCAGCGGTTTTGTGCTGGGCGTGGCGATCCGCAAAACCGGTCTGGCCGACAGGGCCGCGCGGGCGCTGTCGGCAAAGCTCACCGACTCCTGGGTGTTAATGGTCGCCAGCGTGGTGCTGCTCAGCTACGCCCTGGCGTTTGTGATGCCGTCGAATATGGGGCGCATTGCGCTGCTGATGCCCATCGTTGCGGCGATGGCAAAACGGGCCAGCATTCCGGACGGCTCGCGCGCCTGGTTTGGCCTGGCGCTGGCCGTTGGGTTCGGCACCTTTCAGCTCTCGGCTACCATCCTGCCTGCAAACGTCCCGAATCTGGTGATGAGCGGCGCGGCAGAAGGCTCGTACGGCATTCATCTTAACTATGTGCCGTACCTGCTGCTGCACACGCCGGTGCTGGGTATTCTCAAGGGACTGATTCTGATTGGCCTGATCTGCTGGCTTTTTCCCGGCAGCCCAAAACCGGCAAAGGATTTGGCGCCGTCTGAACCCATGGGGCGTGACGAAAAACGTCTCGCCTGGATGCTGGCGGTGGTGCTGGCGATGTGGGTGACGGAGAGCTGGCACGGCGTTGGGCCTGCGTGGACGGGGCTGGCGGCGTCGGTCATCGTGCTGCTGCCGCGCGTTGGCTTTATCACCGGGGAAGAGTTTTCTGCGGGCGTGAACATGCGCACCTGTATTTACGTCGCGGGCATTCTCGGGCTGGCGATCGTCGTGACGCAAACCGGTATCGGAACGGCGGTGGGTGAGGCGCTGCTGCAGATCGTGCCGCTGGACGCGGACAGGCCGTTCACCAGCTTCCTGGCGTTGACGGGGATCACCACCGCGCTCAACTTTATTATGACCGCTAACGGCGTTCCGGCGCTCTATACCACGCTGGCGCAGAGCTTCTCGGATGCGACCGGCTTCCCGCTGCTGACGGTGATCATGATTCAGGTGCTGGGGTATTCCACGCCGCTGCTGCCGTATCAGGCGTCGCCGATTGTGGTGGCCATGGGGTTAGGGAAGGTGCCTGCCAGGGCGGGAATGCTGCTCTGTCTGGCGCTGGCGATTGCGACGTATCTGGTACTGCTGCCGCTGGATTATCTGTGGTTTAGCGTGTTGGGACGGCTGTAAAAAAGCCCGGTGGCGCTGACGCTTACCGGGCCTGCAGAACCGTAGGGCGGGTCAGCGAAGCGCCACCCGCCAAAGGCAATTACGCCTGTTTAGCCGCTTCAGCCGCTTTAACGATCACCGCGAAAGCGTCGGCTTTCAGGGATGCGCCGCCAACCAGCGCGCCGTCGATATCCGGCTGGGTGAACAGCTCAGCGGCGTTAGCTGCGTTTACGGAGCCGCCGTACTGGATGATGACCTGCTCAGCCACTTTCGCATCGGCTTTAGCAATGTGGTCACGAATAAATTTGTGAACCGCCTGAGCCTGCGCAGGCGTTGCAGATTTGCCGGTACCGATCGCCCAGACTGGCTCGTAGGCAATGACCGCGCCTTCGAACGCTGCCGCGCCCTGGGTTTTCAGCACGGCGTCGATCTGACGTGCGCACACTTCTTCCGTTTTGCCCGCTTCGTTTTCTGCTTCGGTTTCACCGATGCACAGAACCGGAGTCAGACCCTGCTCTTTCAGCACGGCGAATTTTTTCGCGATGAACTCGTCGGATTCTTTATGGTAGGTGCGACGCTCGGAGTGGCCGATGATGATGTATTTCGCGCCGATATCTTTCAGCATTTCAGCAGAAGTTTCACCGGTGAATGCGCCGGACAGGTTAACGTCAACGTTCTGTGCACCCAGAACGATGTGGCTGCCGTCAGCGGCACGTTTAGCCAGGTCCAGGTACATATCCGGCGGAGCGATAGAAACCGCACAGCCCGTCACGCCAGCCAGCTCTTTACGCAGGTTCGCAACCAGCTCGTTTACCATGTGGCGGCTGCCGTTCAGTTTCCAGTTACCCATCACTAAAGGATGTCGCATTTCATTTCTCCACGCTACAAAAGCGAATTAAGGAATATGGCCACCCTCACGGGCAGCATGGTCTGTGAATCAGTATAGAGATTTTCCCTCGAAAGGCTTTGCTTTTTGTCATTAATTCGCCCCTCCGAGTGAGTCAGATAGTGCCAGCTTAATCGGTTCAACAGCGAAGGTCAGTCCCTTTTCGCCGTTATCTGCCACAACGTAGCGAACGGCGCCCTCCGTTTCGGCGTAGTAGCGCTTATTTTTACCCGCGGCCAGCAGTTTCTGCAGCTTCTGCTGGCTTTGTGCTTTGGTCAGCGCGGGGGTAAAGGCGCGCAAAACGGCGCTCATGTAGTCCAGCGCTTTCGCTTTGGCGGCCTTCTGCTCCGGTCCCTGAACAGGGAGCCAGGTGAGCTGCATGCTTTTAATTTTTAACGTGCCGCGCTCCAGAGCAGTTGAGGCGTATAAATTTTCATTAATCTTGCTTGCGGCGCGGGTCAGCGTTGGCGTATCGCGCGCGCTATCAATGGCGCGAAATTCTTCCAGCGGCAGCGTCGGGTTGTCTTTGTTGAAGGCCTCACGGAACTGACTGATGGAGAGATCGAACGACGGGGCGCCCGCCAGTAGATACGGCGCGGTAGCCGGGGCGGTGGTTTCGGCGGCGTGCAGGGAAACGCTGGAACTTAGCATTGCTAAACAGAGGAAAAGAGAGGGTGCCGAAAATTTCATCAATGTTGTCCCTGGCCGTAACTGCACATGATTAAAACGATATCTGCCCGGCTTGTCAAAAGGTCACAACTCCAGGGTAAAATGCGCGCTAAACAAGAATAAGGAACCTTACATGACCATACAGCAGTGGCTGTTTTCATTCAAAGGGCGTATTGGACGCCGTGATTTCTGGGTCTGGATGGTGACGTGGATCGTTGCCATGCTGCTTCTGTTTTTTGTCGCCTACAACGCCTGGCTGAGCACACAAACGGCGGCATTCGCGCTGGTCTGCCTGCTGTGGCCAACCGCAGCCGTGGTGGTGAAGCGCCTGCACGATCGCGGCCGCTCCGGCGCGTGGGCCTTTCTGATTATCCTGGCGTGGATGCTGGTGGCGGGGAACTGGTCAATGCTGCCGTCCATTCTGCCCTGGGTCGTTGGCCGGATGGTGCCGAGCATCATCTTTGTGATGATGGTGGTCGATCTGGGCGCGTTTATCGGCACCCAGAGCGAAAACAAATACGGCAAAGATACCCTTGAGGTGAAGTACCGCTGATCACCAGTAGTGTTCAGCCGTCATGTGGCCCGGTCGGCGGCGGAGGTGTTTCGTCATCTGCCGGGTGTCCTTCAGCAGCTGCTGCGTGTCCCGTACCATCTGCGGGTTGCCGCACAGCATCACGTGGCTGGTCTCAGGATCAATCGGCAGGCCAACCGCCGCTTCCAGAGCCCCGCTTTCAATCAGCGCCGGCACGCGCCCCGTCAGTGAACCCGCTGCGGTTTCGCGGCTGACCACGGTCTGGATTTTCAGCTTCCCGGCGTACTGCTGTTCCAGCGCCTGCATCTGCGGGAGATAGCTTAAGTCTGCGGCGTAGCGCGCGGCGTGAACCAGCACGATGTTTTTAAAGCGCTCAAGATCTTTGCCATACTGCAAAATAGAAAGATAAGGGCCGATGGCCGTACCGGTTGCCAGCATCCACAGGGTGTCGCAGTCCGGAATTTCATCCAGCACAAAGAAACCTGCCGCTTCGCTCACAATCTGCACCTCGTCGCCCGGCTTCAGCGCCGCAAGGCGCGGGCTAAGCTTGCCGTCCGGAACGGTGACAAGATAGAACTCGAGATCCGGGTTGTCCGGCGCGTTAACGTAGGAGTAGGCGCGCTGCACGCGTTCTCCGTCGACATCCAGCCCCAGCTTCGCGAACTGTCCTGCCGTAAACGGATGGATGGGGGCATGGACGGTGAGGCTAAATAGCGCATCGGTCCAGAACTGTACCTTTGTGACTTTACCTGTTACCCAGTCCGCCATGATCTTCTCCTGTGCTGTTTCTCTGTTCTATCTTCCGTACTTGTGGGAAACATTTCCAGCCCCTTCGGGCCGGAAAGCTCTATCGATCAAACGGTTTTACAGAATGTGCGTCTGCACGTCCGGGTCTTTGCGATCGAGATAGTGGATAGACCGGATGCGGCGAATAGTGCGTGATTTACCGCGGATTAACAGCGTTTCGGTGGTCGCCATGTTGCCCTTGCGGGTGATGCCGTCCAGCAGGTCGCCTTTAGTGATGCCGGTGGCCGAAAAGACCACGTTATCGCTGCGCGCCATGTCGGTAAGCGCGAGGACTTTATTGGCCTCGATGCCCATCGCAGCGCAGCGCGCCAGCTCGTTTTCGCCGATGCGACGGTTCTCTTCGCTGTCGCCTTTTACGTCATGACGCGCCAGCAGGCGCGCCTGCATGTCGCCGTCCAGCGCGCGGATGACCGCCGCTGACACCACGCCTTCCGGCGCGCCGCCGATGCCGTACAGCACGTCCACTTCGCTGTCCGGCATGCAGGTCAGAATCGAGGCGGCGACGTCGCCGTCAGGGATAGCAAACACGCGCACGCCGAGCTTTTGCATCTGCGCGATGGTGGCGTCATGGCGCGGTTTCGCCAGAATGGTGACGGTCAGCTCGCTGAGCGGTTTATCCAGCGCGCGGGCGATATTGCGCAGGTTCTCCTCGAGCGGCAGGCTAAGGTCGATGGCGCCTTTCGCGCCCGGGCCGACGATCAGCTTTTCCATGTACATATCCGGGGCGTTAAGGAAGCAGCCCTTGTCGCCCACGGCCAGCACCGCCAGGGCGTTGGCCTGGCCCATCGCTGTCATTCGCGTGCCTTCTATCGGGTCCACCGCGATATCCACGGCATCGCCTTTGCCCGTGCCGACTTTTTCACCGATGTAGAGCATCGGCGCTTCGTCGATTTCGCCTTCGCCGATCACGATAGTGCCGTCGATGTTGACCTGGTTAAGCACAATGCGCATGGCATGGACGGCTGCACCGTCGGCGGTATTTTTGTCGCCACGGCCAAGCCATTTATAGCCTGCGAGGGCGGCGGCTTCGGTGACGCGGGAAAACTCGATAGCAAGTTCACGTTTCATGAGGTACTCGTGCAGTCAAAAGGAATTGCACGAAGTTTATCACAGAGCGGGGACCGGTGCGGTCTGAGCCCCTCACCCCGGCCCTCTCCCCAAAAGGGAGAGGGTGTTTTAAGCCCCCTCACCCTTTGGGGAGGTGGGTTTAGGTGAGGGTGTTTTAAGTCCCCTCTCCCCTTTGGGGAGAGGGTTAGGGTGAGGGGTGAGTTTGTCTTACTCGTCGTGCTCTTCCCACGCCAGCGCGCGTTTCACCGCTTTCTTCCAGCCGCTGTAGCGGTAGTTACGCTCGGTGGTTTCGATGCCAGGGCGGAATTCACGTTCAATCACCGCTTTTTCCTGCAGCTCGTCAAGGTTCTGCCAGAAGCCTACCGCCAGACCTGCGAGGTACGCGGCACCCAGCGCCGTCACTTCACGCACTTCAGGACGCTCAACGCGGGTGCCCAGAATGTCTGACTGGAACTGCATCAGGAAGTTGTTGGCCACCGCGCCGCCGTCGACGCGCAGGGCGTGGAGACGAATGCCGGAGTCAGCCTGCATCGCTTCCAGCACGTCGCGCGTTTGATAGGCGATGGACTCCAGAGTGGCGCGAATGATGTGGTTTGAGTTCACGCCGCGCGTCAGGCCGAAAATGGCGCCGCGGGCATATGGGTCCCAGTATGGCGCGCCCAGACCGGTAAACGCAGGCACCACGTACACGCCGTTAGTGTCTTTCACTTTGGTCGCGAAGTACTCGGAGTCGAACGCATCGCTGATCAGCTTCATTTCGTCGCGCAGCCACTGAATGGACGCACCGGCCATGAACACCGCACCTTCCAGGGCATAGTTCACTTCGCCGCGCGGGCCGCAGGCGATGGTGGTCAGCAGGCCGTTCTCTGATTTCACCGCTTTCTCGCCGGTGTTCATCAGCATAAAGCAGCCGGTACCGTAGGTGTTCTTCGCCATCCCTTCCTTAACGCACAGCTGGCCGAAGAGCGCCGCCTGCTGGTCACCGGCGATACCGGCGATAGGAATACGCGTGCCGCCTTTACCACCGATGTTGGTCTGGCCGTACACTTCTGACGATTTACGCACTTCCGGGAGCATTGCGCGCGGGATATCCAGCGCGTCCAGCATCTTGTCATCCCACTCCAGGGTATTGATGTTGAACAGCATGGTGCGCGAGGCGTTGGTGTAGTCGGTGACGTGCACGCGTCCCTGGGTCATCTTCCAGATAAGCCAGGTATCGACGGTGCCGAACAGCAGCTCGCCGCGTCGCGCGCGTTCGCGCGAGCCTTCCACGTGGTCGAGGATCCACTTCACCTTGGTGCCGGAGAAGTACGGGTCAATCACCAGGCCGGTTGTGCTGCGGATGTAATCTTCCATCCCTTCGCGCTTAAGCTTTTCGCAGATATCCGCGGTACGGCGGCACTGCCAGACGATGGCGTTGTAAATCGGCTTACCGGTTTCGCGCTCCCAGACCACGGTGGTTTCGCGCTGGTTGGTGATACCGATGGCGGCAATTTCGTCGGAGCTGATGTCGGCTTTCGCCAGCACTTCCACCAGCGTGGAGCTCTGAGACGCCCAGATCTCCATCGGGTCGTGTTCTACCCAGCCCGGGCGAGGGTAAATTTGTTCGAATTCGCGCTGTGACACGCTGACGATGTTCGCGTCATGATCCATTACGACAGCGCGGGAGCTGGTAGTGCCCTGGTCGAGCGCAACGATATATTTTTTTTCAGTCATGGTATGTGTCCCGTAGTCAGATTACAGCGAAGCTTTTTGCTGTGCGGCAGAAGTGGTTTCTTTCTCTTCTTCCACGCAGGTGTCGCACGGTAAGTGGCGACCAATTAATTTGCGATAGCCGAAGGCGCCCAGCGCCGCCCCTACGATTGGCCCGAACAGCGGAACCAGGAAGTAAGGAATGTCTTTGCCGCCGGTGAAGGCCACGTCGCCCCATCCTGCGAAGAAGGCGAAGGTTTTTGGCCCCAGATCGCGCGCCGGGTTCATCGCAAAGCCCGTCAGAGGGCCCATGGATGCGCCGATAACCGCGATCAGCAGGCCAATCAGCAGCGGCGCCAGCGGGCCACGCGGAATGCCGTTTCCGTCGTCGCCCAGTGCCATAATGACGCCCATCAGGATAGCGGTAATCACCATTTCAACTGCGAACGCCTGCACAAAATTGATATGCGGGTTCGGATAGGTTGAGAAGATGCCTGCCAGGTCCAGACTTTCGACGCTGCCGCGCACCATATGATGCGTCTGTTCGAAGTCGATGAAAAGATTGTAATAAAGCCCGTAAACTAACGCCGCTGCGCAAAACGCGCCGGCAAACTGAGAAATGATGAAA
>CAMKZP010000021.1 GCA_946477805.1 uncultured Enterobacter sp. | reverse complement strand
GTCCACCACGTCGTTTTCCAGCACCAGCCTGACGTTATTGATAATCATGCGTTGGTCCCCATCGGGTGCAGTCTGTCCGCCACGCGGTCGCGCACGCTCTCGTCGTGGAAGATCCCGACGATCGCCGCTCCGCGCGCTTTGGCCTGTTCGATCAGCGCCACCACGGCGGCGCTGTTTTTGTCGTCGAGCGAGGCGGTGGGTTCATCCAGCAGTAAAATGGGGTAATCGACGATAAACCCGCGCGCGATGTTCACGCGCTGCTGTTCGCCGCCGGAAAAGGTCGACGGGGCGAGCTGCCACAGGCGCTCCGGCACGTTGAGGCGCGTCAGCAGGCTGGCCGCTTTGGCGGCGCAGGCTTCGCGCGGCACGCCGAGATCCAGCAGGGGCTGCATGACCACGTCCAGGGCGGCGATCCTGGGGATCACCCGCAGAAACTGGCTGACCCAGCCGATCGTCGCGCGGCGCACTTCCAGCACCTTACGCGCCGGTGCCTGCACCAGATCCACCCACTCATCATTATGGCGAATGTGAATATGCCCTTCGTCCGGCAGATAATTCGCGTACAGGGATCGCAGCAGCGTTGATTTTCCGCTGCCGGAATGGCCGTGCAGCACCACGCATTCGCCGCGCCTGACCTCTAATGAGGCGTTTTGCAGGACCGGCAGGCGCACGCCGTTTTGCTGGTGGAGCACAAAGGTCTTACTGACATTTTCAACGTGGATCATGTTGGCCTCACGATTCATTTTGCCGGGTGGCGACTTCGCCTTACCCGCGCGGTTTGTAGGCCGGATAAGCGCAGGGCCACCCGGCGACAGCACCCTCAGTTCTGCAGCACGGACGACACCAGCAGCTGGGTGTACGGATGGTGGGGGTCGTCGAGCACGCGGTCGGTTAGCCCACTTTCCACCACCTGACCCTGCTTCATCACCAGCAGGCGGTCCGCCAGCAGGCGCGCGACGCCCAGATCGTGGGTGACAATCACCACCGCCAGGTTCAGCTCCACCACCAGGCCGCGCAGCAGGTCGAGCAGGCGCGCCTGCACCGAGACGTCCAGCCCGCCGGTGGGTTCATCCATAAACACCAGCTTCGGATGGGTGACCAGGTTGCGGGCAATCTGCAGGCGCTGCTGCATGCCGCCGGAGAAGGTGGTGGGCAGGTCGTCGATGCGCGAGGCGGGGATTTCCACCTCCTCCAGCCAGCGCCGGGCGGCGGCGCGGATGTCGCCGTAATGCCGCGCGCCGGTGGCCATCAGCCGTTCGCCGATGTTGCCCCCGGCGGAGACCTGACGGCGCAGTCCGTCCATCGGGTGCTGGTGCACCACGCCCCACTCGGTGCGCAGCAGGCGGCGGCGCTCCGCCTCGCTCATGCCGTACAGCGAGGAGCCCTCATACAAAATGTCGCCGTTCTGCGGCGGCAGGCGCGCGGAGATGGATTTCAGCAGGGTGGTTTTGCCGGAGCCGGACTCGCCCACAATGCCCAGCACTTCGCCCGGCCACAGCTCGAACGTCACGTCGCTAAAGCCTTTGCCCGGCGCATACAGGTGGGTCAGGTTATTAACCGAAAGCAGCGGTTTCATTGGCCATTCGCCTCGCTCTGTTGGCGGCAGTAATCGGTATCGGAGCAGACGAACATCCGTTTGCCCGTGTCGTCCAGCACCACTTCGTCCAGATAGCTGTGCGTCGAGCCGCAGATGGCGCACGGCTGGTCCCACTCCTGCACCGTAAACGGGTGATCGTCAAAATCCAGGCTTTCGACACGCGTGAAGGGCGGGACGGCGTAGATGCGTTTTTCACGCCCGGCGCCGAACAGCTGCAGGGCGGGCATCATGTCCATCTTCGGGTTATCGAATTTCGGGATCGGCGACGGGTCCATCACGTAGCGCCCGTTCACCTTCACCGGGTAGGCGTAGGTGGTGGCGATATGGCCGAAGCGGGCGATGTCTTCGTACAGTTTCACCTGCATGATCCCGTACTCTTCCAGCGCGTGCAGGGTGCGGGTTTCGGTTTCGCGCGGCTCGATAAAGCGCAGCGGCTCGGGGATCGGCACCTGGAAAATCAAAATCTGATCTTCGGTTAGCGGGGTTTCCGGAATGCGGTGGCGGGTCTGGATCAGCGTCGCGTCTTCGGTTTTTTCGGTGGTGGCGACCCCGGTCACGCGCTTAAAGAAGTTGCGGATCGACACGGCGTTAGTGGTGTCGTCGGCGCCCTGATCGATGACTTTAAGCACGTCCGCTTCGCCGATCACGCTGGCGGTGATCTGAATTCCGCCCGTGCCCCAGCCGTAGGGCATCGGCATTTCGCGGCCGCCAAACGGCACCTGATAGCCCGGAATGGCCACCGCTTTCAGGATGGCGCGGCGGATCATACGTTTGGTTTGCTCGTCCAGATAGGCAAAGCTGTAGCCGCTCAGGTTAGCCATTGGTGTGCTCCCGTTGCAGACGTTTCAGCAGCTCCAGCTCGGCCTGGAAATCGACGTAGTGCGGCAGCTTGAGGTGCGAGACAAAGCCAGCAGCCTCGACGTTGTCCGCGTGGGCCAGCACGAACTCTTCATCCTGCGCCGGGCCGGTAGCGTGCTCGCCGTAGTCCGGCGCCTGCAGGGCGCGGTCAATCAGCGCCATCGCCATGGCCTTACGCTCGCTCAGGCCAAACGCCAGCCCGTAGCCGCGGGTGAAGTGCGGAGCGTCGTTTTCCGGTGCGACAAAACCGTTGACCATTTCGCACTCGGTCATCAGCAGCTCGCCGACGTTCACCGCAAAGCCCAGCTCTTCCGGCACGATTTCGACGTCGAGACGGCCGCTGCGGATCTCTGCCGCAAACGGGTGGTTACGCCCGTAACCGCGCTGGGTGGAGTAAGCAAGTGCCAGCAGGTAGCCTTCGTCCCCGCGCATCAGCTGCTGCAGGCGCGACGAGCGGGAGCACGGGTAGACCGGCGGCGTGCGGGTAATATCATCTGGCTGTACGCCCGAATCGTCTTCTGCTTTCGCCAGACCCTGTTTTGCCAGCAGGCTAAAGACGTGCGGCGAGGGCTGCTGAACGGCATAAGCGGGGTTAAGCTGCGGCGCTTCGCCGTTCGCCAGCAGGGTGAAATCCAGCAGACGATGGGTGTAATCGTAGGTGGGGCCAAGCAGCTGGCCGCCGGGAATATCTTTGTAGACTGCGGAAATGCGGCGCTCCAGGCGCATCTCTTCCGTTTTTACCGGCTCGCTCACCGCCAGACGGGGAACGGTGGTGCGCCAGGCGCGCAGCAGGAAGATGGCTTCCACGCTGTCGCCGCTGGCCTGCTTCAGCGCCAGCGCCGCCAGCTCGCGGTCGGCGACGCCGCCTTCGGTCATTACGCGGTCGACGGCCAGGCTTAGCTGCTGCTCAATCTGGGCGACGCTCAGCTCGGGGAGCGCTTCATCGCCCCGTCGTCTGTGCGCCTGCAGCGCATGGGCGGCGGCAATTGCCTTCTCGCCCCCTTTAACGGCTACGTACATCAGCACACCTCCACGTGGGTGGTCCGCGGGATCGCCAGCAGGCGCTCGCCGCAGGTCAGGATCAGGTCAATGCCCAGCGGGAACGGGTGCGGGCGCTCGGTCAGCTCGTGAATAATGCACTCCGGCAGCTGCGGCGCGACCATGCGCTCGTCGGCGATGCCCGCCCCCGTCAGGCGCAGCATGCGCCCGCCGCTCAGGCTGGAGACCTGCAGGATCAGCGTGGCGCTGGTTTCCGGGGCAACGGCGCTCCCTTCGCTCAGGGCGTTGAGCTGCTCGTGGCTAATCTGTTCGTCCGCCACGGCAAAGACCGCCTGCTGCGGCTGCTCAACCCGCGGAGCGCCGGTGTGAAAACGCAGGTTCTGGCTGGCGATATCGTTCGACAGTGCGCCCGAGAGCCAAACCGGCGTGTCGCTGTCGGCAAGGGTCAGCAGCACGCTGGTGGTCGCCAGATTCAGCGGTAGCCAGCCCTGTGAAAGCGGGTGCAGCGAGACAATCACGCCCGGCTCGCTCATGGCCTTCAGCAGGCGGCGAAAACTGTGTTGGGCATCCTGGACGGCCAGGGTAAAAGCAGGTTGAAGCGTCATGCGTTATCTCCGCGAACGAGCGTAAAGAAGTCGACCCGGCTGGTATTTACTTCGGCCTGACGCGCGGCAGCGCGCGCGGCGCGGTCGGCTTCCAGCGGGGCAATAAGGGTTTCCATCAGCGGCTGAAAATGCGGCTGTTCCTGCAAAAGCGCGTCGATCACCGCGCAGCGCTCGGCGTGCGCTTTGTCGCGCCCCAGCACGTAGCTGTAGCCCAGCGTGCCGCTGCTGAGGCGGATCGCCGCGCGGGTGAGAGGGGCATCCCCGGCGAAAAAGCGCTCGCCGGTGCCGCCCATGCGCGCCTGGATCTGTACCAGGCCGATTTCCGGCGCGCGGATGACGTCGTAGTCTGGCGCCAGGCTGAGCGCCTTCATGCGGCCAGACAGCGCGGCAGGCTGGCTGTGGGCCAGCGCGCGCATCCAGCGCTGACGGGTGGGAGTATCGAAATGCATTCAGTGCTCCATGGTGAATTCAATCATGTCGGCGCGGGTCAGGCTGACGGAGTATTCCGTTGCGTCGATCTCGCCGTCACGGTGGTTAAGGGTGCGCACGCAGAGCAGCGGGGCCATGTTGGGGATTTCAAGCACCTTACTCTCTTTCGCCTGCGCGCGGCGGGCGCTGATGCGCGTCTGGGTGCGCTTAAGGGCGATGCCCGTGGCATCCTGCAGAAAATCATGCAGCGAGCCGCTGGCGAAATGCTGCAGCACCGGCCAGAGGGCGAGGTCCGCGAAGTAGTGGTCTATCTGGCACACCGCCACGCCGTTGACCCGGCGCAAGGTGCGCAGATGGACAACGTTGTCCCCCTCCTGAATCCCCAGCGCGTCCGCCACGTGGCCGGAGGCCGGGCGCAGCACCGACAGCAGTTTTTCACTGGTGGGGTGGCTGCCCTGATCCAGCAGGTTCTGGCTAAAGCGCGCCTGCGCATTGAGCGGGTAGTCGAACGGGCGCATCAGCACCAGTACGCCAACGCCCTGACGGCGCTGGACCCAGCCGCGCTCGACCAGCTGGTCAATAGCGCGGCGCAGGGTGTGGCGGTTCACCTCGTAGCGGTCGGCGAGGTGCTGTTCGGCGGGCAGGTAGTCGCCGCAGCGGTAATGGGCGCGCAGCTCCACTTCGAGCTTTGCCGCAATCTCTTGCCAGCGGGTAGGGTAGCTGGTCGGATGTCTGGATAAGTGCATAGCTATCAAAGCCTCGCTTCTCAGATGAAGTGCTTACGCAAACGTTGAGAGAGGAAATCCAGCAGGCTGACGGTGACGATGATGAGCACCATCAGGGCGCAGGTTTGCTGGAACTGGAAACCGCGAATGGCCTCCCACAGGGTGACGCCGATCCCGCCTGCGCCCACCATGCCGACGACGGTGGCGGAGCGGACGTTGGACTCAAAGCGGTACAGGGAGTAGGAGATCAGCAGCGGCATCACCTGCGGCAGGACGCCGTAGAGAATTTCTTCGATTTTGTTGGCCCCCGTCGCGCGGATGCCTTCCACCGGGCCGGGCTCGATGGCTTCGACCGCCTCCGAGAGCAGCTTGGAGAGCACGCCGGTGGTGTGGATGAATAACGCCATTACACCCGCAAACGGGCCGAGGCCGACGGCGACCACGAACAGCATCGCAAAGACCATTTCGTTGATGGCGCGACAGGCGTCCATCGCCCTTCGCATCGGCTGGTAAACCCACCACGGCACGATGTTTTCGGCGCTCATCAGGCCAAAGGGTATGGAGAGAATGACGGCGAGGGCGGTGCCCCAGACGGCGATTTGCAGGGTGATCGCCATTTCGCCGAGGGAGTCCTGCCACTGGCTGAAGTCCGGCGGGAAGAAGTCGGCGGCGAAGGTCGCCATATTGCCTCCGTCTTTGAACAGCAGCAGCGGATCCATTTCCGCGCCCTTCCAGGAGATAACGAGCACCGCCAGCAGAATGGCCCAGCTTATCAGCGAGAACCAGCTGCGCTTCGGCGGTGGGAGGGTGATGGTTTGCATGTTGACTCCGTTGGTTTATGTCCCCTCACCCCGACCCTCTCCCCAAAGGGGCGAGGGAACTAAGACACCCTCTCCCCTTTGGGGAGAGGGTTAGGGTGAGGGGGAGAAAAGCGTTACTGTACCGCTTTATTCACGCTGGTCATTGCGCTCAGCGCGGCGGTCAGGCGGTCCAGGTCATCCAGCTGGGCCTGAATTTCAGACACTTTGCTGGTCTTTTCCTCTTCCTTCAGCCCCTTGTTGTCCTTGACGCCCTGCATCTGCTTAAACAGCGCCAGCTGGCGGATCGGGACCAGCTGCAGGTCGCTTGACGCGCGGAACGGTGCCCAGCCCAGCTTCTCCAGAACGGCTTTTTCTTCCGGCGTTTTGCCGTAGCTCATAAAGAAGTCGTACACCTTGTCCTTGGTGCTCTCAGAGAGGTTTTTGCGCCAGACGATCGGGTCGCCCGGGATCAGCGGTGATTTCCAGATGACCTTGATTTCTTTCAGCTTGTCCGGTGCGGAGGTCTTCAACTTGTCGAGGTTTTCGGTGTTGTTGGTGGCAACGTCCACCTGCCCGTTGGCGACGGCCAGCGCGTTAGTCTCGTGGCTGGCGTTCACCGTGCGCTTAAAGTCGCTGGCGGAGGCGTTGTTTTTGGCGAAGACGTAATAGCCCGGCACCAGGAAGCCGGAGGTGGAGTTCGGGTCGCCGTTGCCAAAGGTCAGATCCTTGCGTTTGGCGAGCAGCTCGTTGAGGTTATTGATCGGGCTGTCCTTGTTGACGATCAGCACGCTCCAGTAGCCCGGGGAGCCATCTGCCGCGACGGTTTGTGCAAAGACCTGGCCGTTCGCGCGGTCCACCGCTTCCATGGCGGAGAGGTTGCCGTACCAGGCGATGTCCACTTTGTTAAAGCGCATTCCCTGGATGATGCCCGCGTAGTCCGGGGCGAAAAAGGCGTTCACTTTGATCCCCAGCTTAGTTTCCATATCTTTCAGGAACGGTTCCCACTGAGGCTTCAGGTTCTGCTGTGATTCCGTCGAAATGATGCCAAAGTTCAGCGCTTTTTCCTGCTCCTGGGCGTACGCCGGGCTTAACAGGGTGCTGATGCTGAACATGCTGGTGAACGCCAGCGCGGCAACCGTTTTATAGCTCATTTCCATTCCTCGTTTTGCGGACGTTAAGCAGCCTGCGCGCGCTCTTCGACGCGGTTTACGCTGCGGTAGAGATGGTCAAAACGTTCGTTGTCAAACTGATGGCTGGCGCCATCAAAGAACACGTGTCCCTGACGCAGGGCGACGATGCGCTCGCAGTAGCGCAGGGCGTAATCCACCTGATGCAGCGTGACCACCACGGTGATGCCGTCGTTCTGGTTGATGTCGCGCAGGGTCTCCATCACGATGCGGGCCGATTCCGGATCCAGCGAGGCGATAGGCTCATCGGCCAGAATGATTTCCGCTTTCTGCATCAGCGCGCGGGCAATCGCCACGCGCTGCTGTTGCCCGCCGGAGAGAGTAGAGACGCGCTGGTGGGCGAAATGCGCCATACCGACGCGGGTCAGCGCCTGCAGGGCTTCCTGTTTCTGTGCAGGAGAGAACCAGCGCAGGCAGGTGCGCCAGAACGGGGTACTGCCGAGCGCGCCAATGAGCACGTTCTCGAGCACCGTCAGGCGGTTCACCAGGTTGAACTGCTGGAAGATGTAGCCCGTCCGGGCGCGGCTTTTACGGATATCACTCGCCAGACGGCCCGCGCGCTGCACGGTGTTTCCCAACAGCTCGATGTGGCTTTCCGGCGTTTTATCGCCGGTGAGAAGGCCGCTCAGATGGCGCAGCAGCGTGGATTTACCTGAACCGGACGGCCCCAGCAGCGCCACCATTTCGCCCTGATGGACGGTCAGATCAACGGCGTGCAGAGCCTTGCTGTGATGGAAGGTCTTGCTCAGTTTCTCGACGCGGATGACGGTTTGCATATGCGGGGCCTCACGATAAATGTGGCCCCATGCTGGCGTATCAATGTGACATTTGGGTTAAGTGATGATTGCGGGAAGTTGAAGAGTTGAGGTGAAAGCGATGACAGGCAGCCCCGACCAGCGCAGCGCCAGCCGGTGCTGTTCGGATGCGCTGCGTTTATCCGGCCTGGGACGTCTGTTGCTGCTTAACGACGTTGATCATCCACGGCACGCCGTATTTATCGGTGACTTTACCGAAACCGTGCGCCCAGAAGGTCTCCTGCCAGGCCATTTCGATATTACCGCCAGCGGCAAGGCTGTCGAACCAGCCTTTGCCCTCCGCCGCGTCCTGGGTGTCCAGCACCAGCGTGAACCCGGCGTACTGCGCGCTACTGCCCGGCGGCAGCCCGTCGCTCATCATGATATCGCTGCCGGCAATGCGGAGGTTGGAGTGGGCGATGGCGGACTCGGGAAACTGCATGCCTGACGGACAGCCTTCTTCACTGTTTTCGTCTTTTGGCATTTCGCCGAAGGTGATTTTATAGAGGAGTTCTGCGCCGAGAGCCTGCTGGTAGAAGGCGGTTGCCTCAGCGCAGTTACCGGCGAATGAGATGTAGGGACTTAACGGCATGATCGTTACCTCACGTAAGAGAAGCCCGTTAAGTGTAGTTCCCGATGGCCCGGCAGGCGAAGCGCCGCCGGGCGGATAAATCAGTTCTTTTTCACGAACTCAGATTTCAGCTTCATCGGACCGAAGCCGTCAATTTTGCAGTCGATATTATGATCGCCTTCCACCAGACGGATATTCTTCACTTTGGTGCCAATCTTCAGCATCGAGGAGCTGCCTTTCACCTTCAGGTCTTTTACCACGGTGACGCTGTCGCCATCTGCCAGCAGGTTGCCGTTGGCATCTTTCACTACCAGCGTTTCGCTATCCTGCGACGGTTCTGCATCATTCCATTCGTGAGCGCATTCCGGGCAAACGAACATGCCGTTATCTTCATAGGTGTATTCAGAATTGCATTTCGGGCAGTGTGGGAGTTGCATGTCAGTATCCTCAAAAAAGTTAACGCGCTGGAAAGTGCCAGCTAAATGACGGCAGGGTGCCGAAAAAGGCGGCAAGTATAGCGCAAATCCACACTTTTGTCGGTGATATTGCGGAATAAAAAAGTGCAAAAAAGAGGCCGGGAATGACACTTCCTGTCAGTCAGTTAAGTGAGGCGTGCGCCATTATGACGGCGGAAACAAATGACGCTAAATATATCGAATATTTTATTGCAGTAAATTGCTACGCTCCCCCATTTCGGATAAGGTTAAGCAACAAACTGTTATTTATCCACGCTCTCTTACGCCAGCATCGGGCGGCGAATGAGAAATACCTCCCTTTTCAGGTGGGTAAATAGCCATGATATATCCTGAAGTCTTTTGAAAGTGAGCTACGCTTTTTATCTTTTGGTTTTCTGGCCAAAGGGGATGTTTTACACGTCTTACAAGGGTGGCAATCTATTCTCTATTGCCATCAGTTAGTTATATTCAGCGAACATGTTTTCCATGCGTGATCATATAAGCCTATAAAGCATAATTAAAACCAGGTGGCTTAATAAAAGTAATAAATTTGCGTTAAGGAAAGGCTTTTATCATGCACACACAGACCATTTTTGAATTAAGCCAGGAAGCCGAGCGCTTGTTACAGCTCGCCTTGCAGAATCTTGATACGTTGAAATCAATGCCAATGGCGATGCTGGATAACACCACCGCCGCGTTGACGGGTATTAATAACAATGTGTTGCCTTTACATTTCAGCGCGCGTGGCGTTGAAGCGCAACAGGCCATACTGAATAATGAATTACGCAAAATTACCCGACTGGAAATGGTATTGGCCATTGTGGGCACCATGAAGGCGGGGAAATCGACCACCATTAATGCGATTGTGGGCACCGAAGTATTGCCTAACCGCAACCGGCCGATGACGGCGCTTCCGACATTAATCCGCCATACGCCGGGCCAGAAAGAGCCCGTCCTGCATTTCTCCCACGTTTCCCCCATTGATACGCTGATCCTTCAGCTGCAGAAAAAACTCTGCGATTACGATCGCGGCAAGCTGGCGCAGCGCCTTGAAATTGATAAAGACATGAATACGCTGCTGGAGCGCATCGAAAAAGGGGAAGCGTTTGAGAAGCACCATCTGGGCGCAGAGCCGATATTCCATTGCCTGAAGAGCCTTAACGACCTGGTGCGCCTCTCCCTTGCTCTGGGCGTTGATTTTCCGTTTTCCGAATACGCCGCTATTGAACATATCCCGGTTATTGAGGTGGAGTTTGTGCATCTTGCCGGGCTGGACGCGCACCTGGGCCAGCTCACGCTGCTCGATACCCCCGGGCCGAATGAGGCCGGTCAGCCGCATCTGCAAAAAATGCTCAGTGAACAGCTCGCGCGCGCGTCGGCCGTGCTGGCGGTGATGGATTATACCCAGCTTAAATCTATCTCTGATGAAGAGGTTCGCCAGGCGATTTCGGCGGCGGGGAAATCGGTGCCTTTATATGCGCTGGTCAATAAATTCGATCAGAAAGACCGCAACAGCGACGACGAAGAGCAGGTCCGGGCGATGATCTCCGGCACCCTGATGAAGGGGAATATCTCCCCTGGCCAGATTTACCCGGTTTCATCGATGTGGGCCTATCTGGCGAATCGCGCGCGCTATGAAATGAACGCCTATGGGCGGCTTCCTGACCATCAGGAGCAGCGCTGGGTGCAGGATTTCGCCGAGGCCGCGCTTGGGCGACGCTGGCGCACGGCAGATCTGGACGATATCGATCATATCCGCCATGCCGCCGATCTCCTGTGGGAGGATTCGCTGTTTGAACAGCCGATCCGCAAGCTGATTTATGCCGCCTACGCCAACGCCTCGCTGTTCGCGCTGCGTTCGGCGTCGCATAAGCTGCTGAATTACGCTCAAAATGCGCGGGAGTACCTCGATTTCCGCCATCAGGGGCTGACCGTGGCGTTTGACGAGCTGGAGCTGAACATCGCCCGGCTTGAAGAGGATATGGCGATGCTGCAGACGCGCCAGCGTGCGGCCAGCGATGAGGTCATACACGAGGTGGAAGAGGCGCTCAACGCCACCGATGAATTTATGACCCGGCAGAAGAGCGCGCTTGTGCAGGCGGTCGGCCACGTTTTCAGCTACCACAATCTTTTAGACCTGGCCGGAATTGACCCGATGAAACCGCGTGCGGATGAGCCCGCCGGGCGCAATCAGCTGGTGCTGGAAGACGAAGGGCAGGCGCAGGTTGTGCTGAGTAAAATCAGCTCCTCCTGTGAGCTGATCATGCTGGACGCGCAGAATAAGATTGGTCGCGAGCTGGCCTTACGCTTCGATCAGCTGGAGTCTACGCTGGCGCGTTCATTGAACGAGGCGATGCGGCCAATTGAAATGCGGATCAAAGATCAGCTCAGCCATGCGGGGTTTAGGGCGCGGATCAGCTTCCCGGCGTTTCAGGCGAACCAGCTTAACTTCAATACGCGGGCGCTGTTCAACGACGCCATTGTGCTGGACAACCGTCCTGCCGGACAGCCTTCAGGGGCGGGCAGCATGCGCGAAACCGTCTCGCGCTGGCTGAACAACCCCGGCTGGGGCTGGGAAGAATACGTGGTGGCGCGCACCCGATATGTTATCGATATTGCGCAGCTCCATGACAAGTTTAAGCAGCATATAGATGCGTTCTGTGAACAAATCCGTAAAGCTTTGGCCGCGCAGGTCGATGTCTCTGTTACGGCAGGTATGGCAACGTTTTTTGCAGAGTTCTCGTTGTGCCTGACCGGGTTACAGGAAAGCTTGCGTGATAGCCTCGCAGTACGTCAGCAAAATGAGCATTCGACCCGAGCGCTCAGCCAGCTGTTAAAGCAAAGCATTACCACTGCGGCGTGGATTCAGGAAGATACCCGGCTGTTACGCGATGATATTCAAACCCTTTTCGCAGCAGAGCAGCCATGACAACACAGCTACTGGACGGTCCCGGGCGGACGCTGGAGTGTATTCATCCAAAATTTATGGTCGATCTGGTTCAGGGGGTGGACGCTGCGCGTCATACCCACCTGGGGCCACAGCAGCTGCAGTTTCGTGAGCGTTTGACTCAGGAGATCATGACGCATACCCGGCTGCGGCCGTGGGCGATGGCGGGAATGCTCAGCGAAAATGCGGCGCTGCGTCTGGGGCTGGCGGAGAAGCTGGCGGGCATGCTCGATCCGGGCCATCTGGCGTTGACCCGCATGACGGACAAGCTGCGGATACTTCGACAGCAGGTAAACCCCCGTACCGCTCAGTCCCCTGGCCTGATGCAGCAGTATGAAGACCTCTCCACTCACTTTAACCAGCGTGCCGCGTATAAAGAGAAAGCGCTCACCCAGCGCGGGCTAACGGTGCAGGCAGGTGAACATAGCGAGCAGATTTTTACCCGCTGGCGTGCCGGACATTACGACAGCTGGTCTTTAGCCGGCCGCTGCTACGTTGTGCTGGAAGAGCTGCGCTGGGGGGCGTTTGGCGATGCCTGCCGCCTGGCAAACGAGGACGTGGCGGCAATGCTCAAGGATAACCTGCGCAGCATGGCGGCCAATTATCTTGCTGAGGGCATTAACGCCTCGCCCACTACCCGACACTTTTATTATCAATGGCTAACGATGCCTGCGTCTCCCGGGCTGATGGATTATAAAGAGATGCTGGGATGGCTGGGAGACTGGTGTCAGGCGGATAAACACCCGGTGAGCTGGTCGGTAACGCAGAACGGGCAGACCGTTGCGCTGGGTATGCCGAGACTCTGCTCGGCAAAACGGCTGGTGGCTGGGATGGTAGAAGAGATTTTTGGCTGAATCTCTTCCCCTCACCCCACAGGGGTGAGGGGAAGGTTTGGTGTGTTAATGATGAAGTTCTACCGCTTTCTGTTCTAAATCCTGCTCGGGTACATTGCCGTAGCGTTTCGCATACAGCGCCGTGATGATGGGCACCAGAATGGCCGTCACGATCACGCTGGCAGCAACCAGCGCCGTGGCGGATGCGGCAACCGGTTCAAAGGCCGGGTTAATCTGAGCAATAATCACCGGGTTTGCTACCGCCGCGCCAGCCGCTGACGAGGCGGCCACACCAGCGGTTCCGTTTCCTCCCCCAATCACGCGGTCGGCAACGATCAGCGGGATGCCGGTGATAATAATCACCGCAACGCCCAGCACGATACCCAGCAGGCCAGTGTCCAGGATCACGTTCAGATTGATGGTGTTACCCAGCGCGAAGCCAAAGAACGGGATCAGCACCGGCGTAGCTTTACTGAAGAAATCACGCAGATCGTGATCCAGATTACCCAGCGCAAAGCCAATCAGGAACGGCAGGATCGCCCCGACGAAGTGATGCGGTTCGAAAGTAGCCAGCCCCGCAGATCCCAGGATCAGCATGGTCATCAGCGGGCCGGATTCGAGAGACATAAGCACGAACGCGCCAGATTCCTCTTTGGTGCCGTATTGGTTCATCAGGCTGGCATACAGACCGCCGTTGGTCATGTCCATCGCTGACACGATCGCCAGAACCGAGAGTCCGGCAAAGAACCCTGTCTGAATGCCGTTCTCAGGGATGAACACCGCACAGATCATTGCAACCACCCAGGCGACGGCAATTTTGGTGATAACCAGCGTCCCTGATTTGCGTAATACCGTGCCCGTTGCGCGTAAATTAATTGATGCCCCAATACAAAAGAACCATACCGCCAGAATCGGTACTGTTCCTGTGATCATGCCTTTTGTGAATCCGCCAAAATAAGCGCCGGTATTGGGTGCCAGCGTATTTAAGATTGCGCCCAGCACCAGTGGGACCAGCATCATCCCGCCAGGGATGCGTTCAATAGTCGCTTTAATCTTCATGTTTAACCCTCACATCTGTCCCGCATGGCTGGCGGAAAGCTTTTTTAAAATATTTCAATAAATTCAAGGGATTAACTTTATGAGAAAGACGTTAATCCGTTATCCATGCAAAAAAATTAAATGAGTGCATTTCGTAAGTTTTGTTCGAAAGCACCTGAAAGGCCGTTTACGGATTTATGATGCGATCTTTGGAATTATGATTCAATGAAAATAAAACAGTGTTTTAGTTATCTTGATCACATAATCAATGCAAACAAAAGAACAGGTATTGAGTAATCCATTTTTATGTAAATCTGATGTGAATAAATGTGGTTTATTGTTTTGTTTTACGCGGAATAATAACGGGCGAAAGAATGTGGATTTAGGCGTTTTAAGAAAGAACGCAAAGGGATGAGCTGACAAAACCTGAAGGCAATTGACGAACGTGGAATATATGTGTGAAGTTGATCACAAATATAAACGCTGGTAGGGTAAAGAGGTCACTAACTGCCCAGACAGGCGTCAACAGGTTCGGTTGTATCGACGTTAAACGTCAATGTAAGTAAACCTGCTACGCTTGAATAAGGAGATTCGCATGGAGCGGATCCCCGGTTTGCAGATCGCACAATGAACTGTGAAACGGACAGGGCTGAGTCTACGAGGAAAGCTATGCTTAGAAGGAAAAAAGTAAAACCCATCACGCTTCGCGACGTCACCATTATTGATGATGCAAAACTGCGTAAAGCGATTACCGCCGCCTCGCTGGGTAATGCGATGGAGTGGTTCGATTTTGGTGTCTACGGCTTTGTTGCCTATGCGTTAGGTAAAGTGTTCTTCCCCGGTGCCGACCCCAGCCTGCAAATGATTGCCGCGCTAGGTACCTTCTCCGTTCCCTTTCTGATTCGCCCGCTGGGTGGTCTGTTCTTCGGAATGCTTGGCGATAAATATGGTCGCCAGAAAATTCTCGCCATCACTATTGTTATTATGTCGATCAGTACCTTCTGTATCGGCCTGATACCGTCCTATGCCACCATCGGCATCTGGGCGCCGATCCTGCTGCTGCTGTGTAAAATGGCGCAGGGCTTTTCCGTCGGAGGCGAGTATACCGGCGCCTCTATTTTCGTCGCGGAGTACTCCCCGGACCGTAAGCGCGGCTTTATGGGAAGCTGGCTGGACTTCGGCTCTATCGCCGGGTTTGTTATGGGTGCGGGCGTCGTGGTGCTGATTTCGACCGTCGTCGGGGAAGAGAACTTCCTCGACTGGGGTTGGCGTATTCCGTTCTTCATCGCGCTTCCGCTGGGCATCATCGGTCTTTACCTGCGCCATGCGCTGGAAGAGACCCCGGCGTTCCAGCAGCACGTTGAGAAGCTGGAGCAGGGCGATCGTGAAGGGCTGCAGGATGGTCCGAAAGTCTCGTTCAAAGAGATTGCAACCAAACACTGGCGCAGCCTGCTGACCTGTATCGGTCTGGTGATTTCCACCAACGTGACCTATTACATGCTGCTGACCTACATGCCGAGCTATTTGTCGCATAACCTGCACTACTCGGAAGATCACGGCGTGCTGATCATTATCGCCATCATGGTGGGGATGCTGTTCGTGCAGCCTGTTATGGGCCTGCTGAGTGACCGCTTCGGTCGTCGGCCGTTCATCATTCTGGGCAGTGTGGCGCTGTTTGCGCTCTCTATCCCGGCCTTTATTCTGATCAACAGTAATGTGCTGGGGCTGATCTTTGCCGGTCTGCTGATGCTGGCGGTGATCCTGAACTGCTTTATCGGGGTGATGGCTTCTACGCTGCCTGCAATGTTCCCGACGCACATTCGTTATAGCGCGCTGGCGGCGGCATTTAACATCTCCGTACTGATTGCCGGCCTGACGCCAACGCTTGCTGCTTCACTGGTAGAAAGCACCCAGAACCTGATGATGCCTGCCTATTACCTGATGGTTATCGCGGTAGTTGGTCTGGCAACCGGCCTGACCATGAAAGAGACGGCGAACCGTCCTTTGAAAGGGGCAACGCCTGCGGCATCGGATATCCAGGAAGCGAAAGAGATCCTGCGTGAGCACTACGATAACGTAGAGCAGAAGATTGAAGATATTGACGTAGAGATCGAAGAGCTCCAGAAGAAACGCTCGCGACTTGTGGATCAACATCCACGAATTAACGAGTAACACTAAACCCGCCAGATGGCGGGTTTTCTTTTATTAGCATCCTGCTGCGATGTAATCACCGTTGGCGCTGATGGGGATCACCGTCAGAAACAGGACGGTGGCGAACAGGATGAGCACAACCCCGCCCGCGATTTTACATACGGGAACCAGCCAGCTGAGGGACGTTCCGTTATCGAAATATGAGACCGTCCGCTCACGTGCGTAACGCACCGCCAGCGATAGCCCCATTATAGAAAGTGCCGTACCCAGCGACATGGCCATCACCGCCGCGATGCCCCAGGTGACAATCCCCAGTGCGTTTGAAAACATCAGGATCATGATTGCGCCACTGCAGGGCCGCGCACCGATTGCCAGCATCACTCCCAGACGTGTTTTCCAGTCACCCCGGGTCAGATCTGCCCCGACGCCATGATGGCCGCACCCGCACTGCTCGCCGTGCTGGTGCAGGGGGGCGAGTGAGCGGATGGTCATTCTCTGCGGCTTCAGGCTTTTCAACGCCTGATAAATGATAAACGCGCCGAAGGCACCAATCAGCACGGCGCTGATTTTCTCCACATACCAGCGGCTGGTGCTGATATCTCCCGATGCGAGATTCAGGCCTACGGCCAGGATAAAGACAAAGAGGATCGCGCTCACCCCCTGCATCAGGCTGCCAAGAAAAGGAACGACTCGTGCGGCCAGCTCGCTTTCTTTATTGGTACTGAGATAGGTGGTGACGATGAATTTGCCATGCCCCGGCCCGACGGCGTGAAGTACGCCATAAAGGAAGGATCCGGTTAAAAGCCACAATCCGCCGCTGTACTGGTGATTATTGAGCTGAAGTAAGTACATGACCAGATAGCGGTGTAAGGCGATCTGTGCGGCGAGGCACCACTGAATAAATCCGTTCCAGTGCGCATGAAGCGTGGTGCCGCCCAGGAGAAGTATCAGTAGCAGCATCCCCGCGGTAGGAATGCGCCAGTCTCGGGTGAGACGTTGAGTGATCATGAGGGTAGCCTGCAGGGGAATATTTGCCGCTAGTATAGTTGATTTTCCCCGTCCGTTTGCAGGCCGACTCTGCGATCGTAGGCGCAATTGTGGATAAGTCTGTGTGTAAAAAGGTATAAGGCGGGGTTTTGCTGTGGAATG
>CAMKZP010000020.1 GCA_946477805.1 uncultured Enterobacter sp. | reverse complement strand
GCGATGAACGGGGTGGGGCTTAAAAAAGCCCAGGCCATTGTCAGCTACCGGGAGGAGTACGGGCCTTTCAAAACTATCGACGATCTCAAGCAGGTGCCGGGAATGGGCGGCGCGCTGGTTGAGCGCAATCTCTCACACCTGACGCTGTAATTACGCAATTTCTTGCACTGCGGCAAAAATTTGCCAGGATAAAGAGGTCATACCAGTTATGACCTCTGAACCTACAATAACAGTAAAGGCTATTGCGCTATGCAGACAAAAATCAAAGTACGCGGTTTTCACCTCGACGTTTACCAGCACGTGAACAACGCCCGCTATCTCGAGTTTCTTGAAGAGGCGCGGTGGGACGGGCTGGAAAACAGCGAAAGCTTCCAGTGGCTGACCGCGCACAACATCGCGTTCGTGGTCGTCAACATCAACATTAACTACCGCCGCCCGGCCGTGCTGGGGGATGTGCTGACCGTCACCAGCCAGGTTCAGCAGCTAAACGGAAAGAGCGGCGTGTTAAGCCAGGTGGTGACGCTGGATCCTGAAGGACAGGTTGTGGCCGATGCGCTGATCACCTTTGTCTGTATCGATCTTAAAACCCAGAAGGCGCTGCCGCTGGAAGGGGAGTTGCGTGAAAAGCTGGATCTGATGATCGCGTAGATTTTTGTCTCTTATAAAAGACAAAAGGATATTTCAGGGATAGAATAATGGACAGGGACTACGTCGTTGAGCGTTACCGGACCCGTGACGGAAAAGTGCCGTTTGAGGAGTGGGTAACGAAAATGCAAGGAAAGGATCCGGATGTAGTTCTCCGGATCCTGATGCGGATTAACCGCGCGATAAAACGTAATTTTGGCGATTACAGGTATCTCAGGAAAGGTGTCTGGGAGATGCGAGTCGACAGTGGTCCCGGCTACAGGATCTATTTTGCAGTAGAGAATCAGCAGGTTTTATTGTTACTCATCGGTGGTGACAAAAAGAGCCAAAAAGCGGATATCAAACTTGCAATAGACTACTGGAAAGATCATCAAAAAGGACAGCTGGATGAATGCTACTAAAAGAAAATACTCGAGTTCCGTTAGCCACCATGATGCAGTAGTGAAAATGCTGCGCGAAAATCCTTCGTACGCCCAACGTTATCTGCAGATAGCACTGGAAGAGATCTATGAAGAACAGGGGATCCCTGCCTATCTTATTGCCCTTCGGCAGGTCATCGAAGCCCGCGGCGGCATCGGTGAAATCTCTGCCAAAGCTGGTTTGTCACGTCAGCAGCTCTACCGAACCTTGTCTGAAAACGGCAACCCAACGCTGACAACGCTAATGAAAGTCACTCGTGCTGCCGGTGTGAAACTCTTCGACAGCACGGTGAAATAGCCCTATTTCAGCCCGGTCTTTTTCTGCATTGCGGCCATCACGGCGGTTTTATCGGCAAGATAGTGGTTCAGCCCATTTGCGCGCAGATTACAGGCCGCGCACTGGCCGCAACCGTCACCTTTAATGCCGTTGTAGCAGGTCAGGGTTTCGCTGCGAACCAGATCCAGCTTGCCCCAGTAGTCGGCCAGCGCCCAGGTTTCCGCTTTATTGAGCCACATCAGGGGCGTTTCAAAGCGCGTCTCTTTCGCCATACCCAAATTGACCGCGTGGTTGAGCGCTTTCACAAACTCGTCGCGGCAGTCCGGGTAACCGGAAAAGTCGGTTTCACACACGCCGGTAATCACCGCTTCGGCTTTCACCTGGTAAGCATAAATCGCCGTCAGGGTCAGGAACAGAATATTGCGGCCCGGCACGAAGGTATTCGGAATGCCGCTGGCGTCCGGTTCGTAGTCCGGCACGGGGATACTGTCGCGGGTGAGGCTGCTAACGGCCAGCTCATTTAACAGCGTGACGTCCAGCACCTTGTGCGCGCGTGCGCCCAGCTTCAGCGCCAGCTCGCGTGCTACATCGATTTCCGCGCGATGGCGCTGACCATAATCGAAGGTCACACAGTGAACTTCATCATACTGATGCAGAGCCTGAACCAGACAGGTGGTGGAATCTTGTCCTCCGCTGAACACGACGACGGCACGTTTCATAAATCATCTCGACAGTTACGCTAAAAACGCCATGTTACCGCCTGGCCAGGGCGGCGACCAGCTTCTTCACGATTTAGGGGCCGGGAGCCAGGCCTCGGTGAAATCAAACCAGCCGCGGGTATTGAGCCGGATGCCGTTTACGCCCGGCGGGGCGCTGACCTGATACTGGTAGTTGAACAGGGGCGTGATCACCGCGCTTTCCATAAGCTGACTGAAAATCGCCCTCAGGCCAGTGCGCCGCGCCTGTTCGTCGGCCTGGGCCTGAACCGCATCCAGCGTGGCCTGCAGATGGGCAAACTGCGGCGCGCTTAACAGGTGCGGCCAGAGAGCATCACAGCGTAGCCACTGTTCAAGCGTATACTCCGGCGCTTCGCCAATCAGCCTGTCACCCATCATCACGTCTGCCTCTGCCAGCCTCGTGCACCCGTCCCAGGTTTTGGCGTCGTGGAAAATAACGGTAAGCTCACACCCCTGCTGCGCAAGGTACTGTTTTAGCTGGTTTGCCATGGTGTGTAACTCAACGGGAAGATGGTAAATCAGCGTCAATTTTTCAGGCAGTGAAACCTCGGTTAAATCCGGCCAGCGGGGAATTGACCAGCCGGGCAGCAGCTCCTCCGTTGGGGTAATCAACCCTTCGCTTAGCGGAAGCGTATGCAGAAGCGTGGAGAGATGGATGATATTAATGAGTCGCCTTGCCTGCATATCATTCAGCCGCGCGCTCTGCTTCAACGTCAGATAGCAAAAGCCGAGGCTGGTGCTGTTGCTCACCAGCCGCAGGCTTTCCAGCTCATCGGGCTCGCCGATGGCGATCTGCACCGGGTGGCGACAGCTTGTCCCCAGGCCATAGTCAAACAGCGTAGGGGTGATCCAGAACTCGATCGCCTTTAGCAGCGGGTGGCTAAGATGATACTGCTCATGGCTTTCCAGGCGAACCAGATCGGTATCGAACACGCTCAGTTTAAACGGTCCGCTGCCCGTCATCGGCTGTTCCGGATGCGCCAGACGGCTGCAGTAGGTTGCCAGCCGGTGTGCCAGCCAGTAATCGGGCTGGTGCAGGATGAAGGTCAGACACTGCGGATGCGTCACTTCAATGCGCGAGACGCTCTGGAACAGCTTACGCAGCGCGGGCAGTTCCAGCAGCGACGTCAGGCTCCGCTGCAGCTGCGCCGTCTCGATTTTATCGCCGTTATGCCAGCGCAGCGTGGAGCGAATGTAAAAATGCCAGCGCAGACCCTGGCCTGATACCTCCCAGTGGTGCGCCAGGTCGCCCGTGGGCTCGCTGCTGTTGCCGTGAAAGCGCGTCAGGCCGGAGAAGACGTGTCCGGCCAGATGCTGCTCGGCCCGGCCGGGCAAAAAGCCGGGATGAAGCGGATCCAGCGGGCGATAGTAGGGAATTCGCAGCGTCGGGGTGTCGTTTTGCCAGTGGCCGCCCAAAAATGGATGCAGCAGGCTGCGAAGCTCCTCGGGAGCCAGCTGCGCCAGCTCCAGCGCGTTGTGCTGCTGTCCGCTTTTCAGCGCCTCTTCCATCATTGAATTGCGCAGTGATTCCGGCGTCACGTGAAACGTTAATTCCCCGCGCTTGCCGCGTCCGGACTGCGCGCGCCAGCTTAGCCAGCCCGCGTCCTGAGCCTGACGCAGCAGCGTGCGGACGTGCCGTTCGCTGCAAAAACAGCGGCCGGCAAGCTCGGTGACGGTAACGTGCTGAGGCGCACCCGCGGACGGCTGCCACAGGCGCTGATACTGTTTGAGACGGTTAAGCTGGCGCATGATAAACCCGGAACAATAATTGTCATCTATTCACTATTACTTCCGTATATCTCACGTGATACTGATACACAAGCTAAACGCATCACATTTCGGGAGTAAACATGGCCAGGCTCGCTGCATTTGATATGGACGGCACGCTGCTAATGCCGGATCACCGTCTGGGGGAGAAGACCCTGAGCACGCTGAAGCGCCTGCATGAACGTGAAGTCACCCTGACGTTTGCCACCGGCCGCCATGTTCTGGAGATGCGTCATCTGCTGGGGGCGTTTTCGCTTGATGCGTTTTTGATCACCGGCAACGGGACGCGTATCCACTCCGTTGAGGGCGAGGTGCTGCACCGCCAGGATCTCAACCCGGAAGTGGCGGACATCGTGCTGCACAGTACCTGGGACACGCAGGCCAGCGTTCACGTGTTCAACGATAGCGGCTGGCTTACCGGCCACGATATTCCGGATTTGCTTCACGCCCATGTCTACAGCGGCTTTAAATATCAGCTTGTCGATCTGCGTCGGATCCCTGCCCACGCGGTGACGAAAATCTGTTTCTGCGGCGATCACGACGATCTCTGCCGCCTGCGTATTCAGCTGAATGAGGCGCTGGGCGACCGGGCGCACCTGACCTTCTCGGCGGTGGAGTGCCTGGAGGTGCTGCCGGTTGGCTGTAACAAAGGTTCGGCCCTGGCGGTACTGAGCGACCACCTGGGATTAACGATGCAGGACTGCATGGCGTTTGGCGACGCGATGAACGACCGCGAGATGCTGGGCAGCGTCGGTCGCGGCCTGATTATGGGGAATGCGATGGCGCAGTTAAAAGCTGAACTTCCTCATCTACCGGTTATCGGTCACTGCCGTAATGAAGCGGTGTCCCATTTTTTGACGCATTGGCTGGACAAAAACACCCTCCCATATTCCCCCGAATAGTGAGACCCTTCCAGCAAGCCAGGCTTCGGCCTGGCTTTTTTTATTTCACCAGCCCGTCAATCTGCGCTCTCCACGGCGCGATGTCGCCAATATTGGTCTGCACCCAGTGCGGATCGTAATAGGTTTCCAGATAGCGCTCGCCGCTGTCGCACAGCAGGGTGACGATAGATCCCGTACGGCCCTCTTCGCGCATGCGGGCGGCAAGCTGCAGCGCGCCCCACATGTTCGTACCCGTAGACGCGCCGACCTTGCGGCCAAGCTGCGTCTCCAGCCAGTGCGCAGTGGCCACGCTGGCTGCATCCGGCACGCGGAGCATTTCGTCCACCACGTCAGGTATAAACGACGGCTCCACGCGCGGGCGGCCAATCCCTTCGATTTTGCTGCCCACCGGGCTGCGCAGTTCGGCATTCCGGCTTTGCCAGTAGTCGAGGAACACGGAGTTCTGCGGATCAACCACCTTCAGCCGGGTGTCATACCCCTGGCAGCGGATATAGCGCCCGATGGTGGCGGAGGTGCCGCCGGTGCCCGCGCTCATCACAATGTAAGAGGGGACCGGGTGCGGCTCGTGGGTCATCTGGCGAAAGATACTGTCGGCAATGTTGTTATTGCCGCGCCAGTCGGTAGCGCGCTCGGCGAAGGTGAACTGGTCCATATAGTGGCCGTTCAGCTCCCGGGCCAGCATTTCGGATGCGGCGTAGATTTCACAGGCGCTTTCCACAAAGTGGCAGCGCCCGCCGTAAAATTCGATCTGTTCAACTTTGCGCCTGGCGGTGCAGGAGGGCATCACGGCGATAAACGGCAGGCCCAGCAGGCGGGCAAAGTAGGCTTCAGATACTGCCGTTGAACCGGATGAGGATTCAATAACAGGGGTGCCTTCTTTAATCCAGCCGTTACATAACCCGTACAGAAATAGCGAACGCGCCAGGCGATGCTTCAGGCTGCCGGTGGGATGGGTACTTTCATCTTTCAGATAGAGCTGAATGCCCGGAAAGCCCGGGAGGGCGAGGCGGATTAAATGGGTATCCGCCGAGCGCTGGTAGTCGGCATTGATTTCGCTGATGGCATGTTTAACCCAGGTGCTATTCATCGTATTTATCCGTTTGTCATTTTGTGCCCAGCATAGCGAAAAGCACAGAAAAAATTGTTGCTATCTGACCTTTAAAATAGAATGAAGGGAGAAAAATTTTCTCTAAGAGGTGGGTATGCTAGATAAAATCGACCGCAAGCTGCTTTCATTGCTGCAAACTGACTGCACCCTCTCTTTGCAGGCGCTGGCCGATGCCGTTAATCTGACTACCACACCCTGCTGGAAGCGTCTCAGGAAACTGGAAGATGACGGCATTCTGCTGGGACGCGTCGCGCTATTAGATCCCGAAAAACTGGGGCTTGGACTGACCGCCTTCGTCCTGATAAAAACGCAGCATCACAGCAGCGACTGGTATTGCCGATTCGTGACGCAGGTTTCCGAGATGCCCGAGGTGCTCGGCTTCTGGCGCATGGCCGGAGAGTATGACTACCTGATGCGCGTCCAGGTTGCCGATATGAAGCGCTACGATGACTTCTACAAGCGGCTGGTCAACAGCGTACCGGGCCTGTCGGACGTCACCTCCAGCTTCGCCATGGAACAGATCAAATACACCACGGCGCTACCCATTGAATAACATCGTTAAATACCTTCAGGAACAAACCGCGTGCGATTATTTGCCCAATTAAGCTGGTACTTTCGTCGGGAGTGGCAGCGCTACCTCGGCGCTGTGGCCTTGCTTATTATCATTGCCATTTTGCAGCTGATCCCGCCGAAGGTGGTGGGATACGTCGTGGATGGCGTTACGGAACAACATTACACCACCGCACGGGTGCTGATGTGGGTCGGCACGCTGGTGCTGACCGCGGTGATTGTCTACCTGCTGCGCTACGTCTGGCGCGTACTCTTATTCGGTGCGTCCTATCAGCTGGCCGTTGAGCTGCGCGAAGATTTTTATCGCCAGCTGAGCCGCCAGCACCCAGAGTTTTACCTGCGTCACCGCACCGGCGATCTCATCGCCCGCGCCACCAACGACGTGGACCGCGTGGTCTTTGCCGCGGGGGAGGGGGTGCTGACGCTGGTGGATTCGCTGGTGATGGGCTGTGCGGTGCTGATCGTCATGTCGACCCAGATCAGCTGGCAGCTGACCCTGCTGGCGCTGCTGCCGATGCCAATAATGGCGCTGGCGATCAACCGCTACGGTGAAAAGCTGCACGAGCGCTTCAAGCTGGCGCAGGCGGCATTTTCTTCGCTCAACGATCGCACCCAGGAGAGCATGACCAGTATCCGGATGATTAAAGCCTTCGGTCTGGAAGACCGTCAGTCCGCGCTGTTTGCCGCCGATGCGGCAGACACGGGGGCAAAAAACATGCGCGTTGCGCGCATTGACGCCCGGTTTGACCCGACCATTTATATCGCCATCGGCACGGCAAATCTGCTGGCGATCGGCGGCGGAAGCTGGATGGTGGTGCAGGGCTCGATGACCCTTGGCCAGCTAACCAGCTTTGCGATGTACCTTGGGCTGATGATTTGGCCGATGCTGGCGCTGGCGTGGATGTTTAACATCGTTGAGCGAGGCAGCGCCGCTTACAGCCGTATCCGCGCCATGCTGGCCGAAGCGCCGGTGGTCGTTGACGGCAGCGAACCCGTTCCGCAAGGGCGCGGCGTGGTGAAAGCCACTATTCAGTCGTTTAGCTATCCGCAGACCGACCATCCGGTTCTTGAGAACGTGACCTTCACGCTGCAGCCCGGCCAGATGCTGGGAATTTGTGGCCCTACCGGGTCCGGTAAAAGCACCATTCTGTCTTTACTGCAGCGTCATTTTGACGTGACGCAGGGCGATATTCGCTTCCACGACGTTCCGCTGCCGAACCTGCTGTTAGACGGCTGGCGCAGCCGCCTGGCGGTGGTCAGCCAGACGCCGTTTTTATTCTCAGATACCATCGCTAACAACATTGCTCTCGGCCATCCTACCGCCACCCGGGAAGAGATTGAGCACGTGGCGCGTCTGGCGAGCGTGCATGAGGATATCCTGCGTTTGCCGCAGGGGTATGAAACGGAGGTGGGCGAGCGCGGCGTCATGCTTTCCGGCGGACAAAAACAGCGTATTTCCATCGCACGCGCGCTGCTGCTCAATGCGGAAATCCTGATCCTGGATGATGCGCTCTCCGCCGTCGATGGCCGCACCGAGCACCAGATCCTGCATAACCTGCGCCAGTGGGGGGAGGGGCGTACGGTGATCATCAGCGCCCATCGCCTGTCTGCCCTGACGGAGGCCAGTGAAATTCTGGTGCTGCAGCACGGACACATTGCCCAGCGCGGGCAGCATGAAAAGCTTGCCGAGCAGCCGGGCTGGTATCGCGAGATGTATCGTTATCAGCAGCTGGAGGCGGCGCTTGACGATGCCCCAGAACAGGACGAGGAGGCGACCCATGCGTAAGCTCGGAACGATGTGGCCGACGCTGAAGCGTCTGCTGGCCTACGGCTCACCGTGGCGCAAACCGCTCTCCGTCGCCGTGCTTCTGCTGTGGATTGCGGCGATTGCTGAAGTCACGGGCCCGCTGCTGATCAGCTATTTTATCGACAATATGGTGGCGAAAAGCTATCTGCCATTGGGACTGGTGACTGGGCTCGGCGTGGCATACGTGGGGCTGCAGCTGACGGCGGCAGGGCTGCACTATGCGCAGTCGCTGCTCTTTAACCGCGCGGCGGTGGGCGTCGTACAGCAGCTGCGCACGGACGTTATGGATGCCGCTCTGCGCCAGCCGCTGAGTGAATTCGACACCCAGCCGGTCGGGCAGGTGATTTCACGCGTCACTAACGACACCGAGGTGATCCGCGATCTCTACGTGACCGTCGTGGCAACCGTGCTTCGCAGCGCGGCGCTGGTTGGCGCAATGCTGGTAGCCATGTTCAGCCTCGACTGGCGCATGGCGCTGGTGGCGATCGCTATTTTCCCGGCGGTGCTGATTGTGATGATCGTCTACCAGCGCTACAGCACGCCGATAGTCCGCCGGGTGCGCGCCTATCTGGCGGATATCAATGATGGTTTCAACGAAGCGATCAACGGCATGAGCGTTATCCAGCAGTTCCGCCAGCAGGCGCGCTTCGGCGAGCGGATGGGGGAAGCCAGCCGTTCGCACTATATGGCGCGTATGCAGACGCTGCGGCTGGACGGTTTCCTGCTGCGTCCGCTGCTCAGTCTTTTCTCGGCGCTGGTGCTCTGCGGTTTGCTGATGATGTTCGGCCTGACCGCCCGCGGCACCATTGAGGTCGGGGTGCTTTACGCCTTCATCAGCTACCTTGGGCGTCTTAACGAGCCGTTGATTGAGCTCACCACCCAGCAGTCCATGCTGCAGCAGGCGGTGGTTGCCGGAGAGCGCGTTTTTGAACTGATGGACAGACCGCGTCAAACCTACGGAAACGATGCCCGCCCGCTGCAAAGCGGCGACGTGGTGTTTGATAACGTTTCGTTCGCCTACCGGGACGATCGGCTGGTGTTAAAGGAGATCGACCTGGCGATCCCTTCTCGCGGATTCGTCGCGCTGGTGGGGCATACCGGGAGCGGCAAAAGTACGCTCGCCAGCCTGCTGATGGGCTATTACCCGTTAACTCAGGGCGAGATCCGCCTGGACGGGCGTCCTCTGGCCTCCCTTAGCCACGATGTGTTGCGTAAAGGCGTCGCGATGGTGCAGCAGGACCCGGTCGTGCTGGCCGATACCTTCTATGCCAACGTCACGCTGGGGCGGCCGTTTACCCAGGAGCAGGTCTGGGACGTGCTGGAAACAGTGCAGCTGGCCGAGCTGGCGCGCGGGTTTAGCGACGGGATCAACACCCGGCTCGGCGAACAGGGGAATAACCTCTCCGTTGGGCAAAAACAGCTGCTGGCGCTGGCGCGCGTGCTGATCGAGACGCCGCAGGTGTTAATTCTGGATGAAGCGACGGCCAGCATCGACTCCGGCACCGAACAGGCCATTCAGCAGGCGCTGGCCGCCGTCCGCGATCGCACAACGCTGGTCGTCATTGCCCACCGTCTGTCAACGATCGTCGAGGCGGATACCATTCTGGTGCTGCACCGCGGCCAGGCCGTCGAACGCGGCACGCACCGGCAGCTGCTTGAGGCAAAAGGGCGCTACTGGCAGATGTACCAGCTCCAGCTTGCGGGCGAAGAGCTGGCCGCCAGCGCGCGGGAAGAAGAGTCGCTTAGCGCCTGATGCACCAAAAACAGGCACCGCGCTAACGGCCGCAGCTGTTGGTGCAAAACGGAAACGCACCCTGCACTGTCATGGTGCGTTTTTTTTCGCCATCGGATGAAATAGCGCGATTTCAGGCACCTCAGGCTGCGTTTCCCCTCTGTTTTCAATTCTGGCACACCCCTTGCAATATCCCTTTCGTGTTAGCTGCGGCCATTACCGAATTCTGACTGGAGGGGATTTATGAAGCTGGTTACGGTTGTAATCAAACCATTCAAACTCGAAGACGTGCGCGAAGCCCTGTCTTCCATGGGTATTCAGGGACTGACTGTCACCGAAGTGAAAGGCTTTGGTCGTCAGAAAGGTCATGCCGAGCTTTATCGCGGGGCGGAATACAGCGTTAACTTCCTGCCAAAAGTAAAAATTGATGTGGCCATTGCTGACGATCAGCTCGATGAAGTTATCGACATCATCAGCAAAGCGGCCTACACCGGCAAAATTGGCGACGGCAAAATTTTCGTTGCTGAACTGCAGCGCGTCATTCGCATTCGTACCGGCGAATCCGACGAAGCGGCACTGTAAATAACGCCTGGCACACAGTGATAGGGATCGAGAAAATGAAGATAGCAACACTCAAAACGGGTCTGGGGTCGCTGGCGCTGCTGCCGGGCCTGGCAATGGCGGCGCCTGCGGTAGCGGACAAAGCCGATAACGCTTTTATGATGATCTGCACCGCGCTGGTGCTGTTCATGACTATTCCGGGCATCGCGCTGTTTTACGGCGGCCTGATCCGCGGAAAAAACGTGCTCTCCATGCTGACGCAGGTTGCCGTAACGTTCGCGCTGGTGTGCGTGCTGTGGGTGGTCTACGGCTACTCGCTGGCCTTCGGCGAGGGCAACGCTTTCTTCGGCAGCTTTAACTGGGCGATGCTGAAGAATATCGAGCTGACCGCGCTGATGGGGACGTTCTATCAGTACATCCACGTTGCGTTCCAGGGCTCGTTCGCCTGTATCACCGTCGGGCTGATCGTCGGCGCGCTGGCCGAGCGTATTCGCTTCTCTGCCGTCCTGATCTTCGTGGTGGTCTGGCTGACGCTCTCATACGTGCCGATTGCGCACATGGTATGGGGCGGCGGTCTGCTGGCGTCTCACGGTGCGATGGACTTTGCGGGCGGTACCGTTGTTCACATCAACGCCGCGGTGGCGGGTCTGGTGGGGGCCTATCTGATTGGCAAACGCGTGGGCTTTGGTAAAGAAGCTTTCAAGCCGCACAACCTGCCGATGGTGTTTACGGGCACGGCCATCCTCTACTTTGGCTGGTTCGGATTCAACGCCGGTTCAGCGAGCGCGGCTAACGAAATCGCGGCTTTGGCCTTCGTGAACACCGTTGTTGCAACGGCGGGCGCCATTCTTTCCTGGGTCTTCGGCGAGTGGGCCGTACGCGGTAAACCGTCCCTGCTGGGCGCCTGTTCCGGTGCCATTGCGGGCCTGGTCGGCATCACTCCAGCGTGCGGTTACGTGGGCGTCGGCGGCGCGCTGCTCGTGGGTATCGTTGCCGGTCTGGCCGGTCTGTGGGGCGTGACGGCACTGAAACGCGTGCTGCGTGTGGATGACCCCTGCGACGTGTTCGGCGTGCACGGCGTCTGCGGCATCGTCGGCTGTATCATGACCGGTATCTTTGCCGCGAAATCGCTGGGAGGCGTGGGTTACGCAGAAGGCGTGACGATGGTTCACCAGGTGCTGGTCCAGCTGGAAAGTATCGCAATCACCGTCGTCTGGTCTGGCGTGGTGGCGTTCATTGGCTACAAGCTGGCGGACATGACCGTCGGGCTGCGCGTACCGGAGGAGCAGGAGCGCGAAGGCCTGGACGTAAACAGCCACGGCGAGAATGCCTATAACGCCTAATAGACAGCCAATCGGCAACCGAGAGGTTGCCGATTTTAGTGTTTATTCCCTCTCCCCGTGGAAGAGGATGAGGGCGTCAGGCCGCACGACGTCACCCTCGGTTACGCATTACCCCTTCCTGCACCGTAGACGCCACCAGCACGCCGTCCTGCGTATAAAATTCTCCGCGCACAAACCCGCGCGCGCTTGACGCCGACGTGCTCTCCACGCTGTACAACAGCCATTCGTTCATATCAAACGGACGATGGAACCACATGGAGTGGTCAATGGTTGCGACCTGCATCCCTTTTTCCAGGAACCCAACGCCGTGCGGCTGCAGGGCAACCGGCAGGAAGTTGAAGTCGGACGCGTAGATCCGCAGGCACGGTGCCGTTCGCGCGCATCCATACCTGGCGCTTTGGTTCGGCGGTGTGGCCTTTCATCGGGTTGTGGAATTCGACTGGGCGGATCTCCAGCGGCTTATCGCAGAGAAACTTCTCTTTAACCTGCGGCGGCAATAGATGCGCCAGCGCGCGGGCAATGTCCGTTTCAGATTTCAAATCGTCCGGCGCGGGGGCGGGCGGCATCGTTTTTTGATGTTCGTACCCCGGCTCCGGCGCCTGGAACGAGGCGGTCATGTAGAAAATCGGTTTACCGTGCTGAATGGCGGCCACGCGGCGCGCGCTGAAGCTGTTGCCGTCGCGCAAAACTTCAACGTCGTAGACGATAGGTTTTGCGCTGTCGCCAGGACGTAAGAAATAGCTATGGAATGAGTGCACCAGACGGTCTGCAGGGACGGTCTCCTTCGCGGCATATAGCGCCTGCCCCACGACCTGTCCCCCGAAAACCTGGCGTAAGCCGAGATCTTCGCTCTGTCCGCGGAAGAGTCCTTCCTCAATTTTTTCCAGGTTCAGTAATGTCAGCAGATTGTTCAGTGCCTGACTCATAGTCGTCCTCAATAAAACGCCGTAGCGGTAGATAGGCAGAGTATAACGCAGAAATGAAAGTGGTCCGATGGGTAGATTAGTCTGAATATCGGGACGAAATTAGGCATTAATCAGTGATTTGTGCCACACTTGTTTACGTTATGTGAATGAAACGACATCGGATGGGATCGATCCCGCTGGTGCATTGATGATAAGGAGACTTCAATGAAACTCGTGCCAATGCTAAGTGGCGTAGCAATTGCGGTGGCGTTATCCGCCTGTGCCGGTAAGAGCGCGCAGGTTCCGGTGCCAGCTGCGAATCCTAATGGGATTAACACCCTGTCACAGCAGTCCATTCAGCAGCCAAATGTTTCCGGTACTATCTGGATCAAGCAGAAAGTCGCCCTGCCGCCGGATGCGGTATTAACCGTAACGCTGTCCGATGCTTCCCTGGCCGATGCGCCGTCGAAAGTGCTGGCACAGCGTGCCGTGCGCACAGAGGGTAAACAGGCGCCGTTTAGCTTCGTCCTGCCGTACAACCCTTCGGACGTTCAGCCTAACGCGCGTATCCTGCTGAGTGCAGCGGTAACGATCAACGACAAGCTGGTCTTTATTACCGATACCGTGCAGGAAGCGGTTAATAATGGCGGAACGAAAATTGACCTGAATCTGGTGCCGGTACAGCAAACCGAAGTGCCGCTGGCGCCGCAGACTAATCAGCCAACGCTGCCTACGCCGCCCACTCAGCTTTAATCTCACCTTTCGCCCTCTTCAGCTGAAGAGGGCGTCAGTAAATCCAGCGATACTTCTTTAAGTCTATTTGTCCCGCACCCGACACGGTTACCCCCTCTGAGAGCAGTGCCTGACGCTGACGCTGTAAATCCGGCCCGGTCAACGAAATAGCCCCGTGGCGATTCACCACCCGATACCAGGGCAACGTACTTCCTTCCGGCAGGCGTTTTAGCACGCCACCCACCTGACGCGCCGCGCGAGGAGAGCCTGCAAGCCGCGCGACGTCGCCATAGGTGGTGACATAGCCCTCCGGGATAGAGGCCACAATCTGCCAAACGCGCTGTGGAAAAGAGTCATGTTCGTCCATTGCTGTTCCGGCTACGAAGAGAATGGCGTCATAGTAAACGAAGAGAAGCAGGATTGCTGCGCCAGTTTGCGCAATTAATCGGCATCCAGATCTCAGCGGCTTGCAATTGCGGGGCAGCACAGGGATAATGCGGCTGCGCGTTGGTTATCAACGCTCGCAATGGGGGCTCTGTTGGTTCTCCCGCAACGCTACTCTGTTCACCAGGTCAGGTCCGGAAGGAAGCAGCCAGGGCAGACGACGTGTGTGCCGGGATGTAGCTGGCAGGGCCCCCACCCATTTATGCTCAGTGCATGATATCCATCATGTAACCCTCTGTTTTCGTGCATTGAAACGGCGGTGATAAAACTTTCGTTTATCACCCAGGACGCTAATCAATGTCGCATCTTATGCTTTCCCGTCACGGGATCTGATACTACCGTAGGGGCTACCTGACACCTCGGAAACGCCGTGAAATTCGTATTTCTCTTCGCACACGTTCCAAACGTGAAGCCTAGCTCCGTGTGGAGAAATAGCTCACCTCACAACCTTTCCGCTGCGTTCCGCTGTCCATCCCGGCACATACTGCAACCCCGTCTGCTTCCTTCCAACAACCACAACAACCACAACAGAAAAAGCCATTCAAGAGGCTGAAGAGCGAGCTTGATAAGTATACGAAAAGCAAAGTGGGTCCGTTGGTGAAAGGGAAATACTGACGATCAACAGGTGCGTGAATGCTTATCTGACTTCTACAAAAGAACCTTTCAGCAAGAGAAGTGCGGCGGCGTTTGTTGATGGCCTTGAAGGTTCTGCATCTACCAGAAACCGCTACATCAAGAAGAACTCAGCGTTTTTTAAATGGCTTGCGACTCGTACTGATGAGGATATTCGAAACCCGTTTGAGGGAATGGGAGTGAAGGAAACCACTGCACTAATAGATCGCCGCCCTGCGTATACTCTCAACGATTTGAAACGTCTGCACATCGTTATGATTGGTCTGCAGGATTGGAAACGCTGGATCATTCTTATCGGGCGCTATTCCGGTATGAGGCAGAATGAAATCTGCCAGCTTTACCACAATGATGTGATGAACGTAGACGGGATCTGGTGCTTCCGTGTCGATAACCTGAATCCAAATCAGACGCTAAAAACGGAAAGTTCGCGGCGGTTTGTGCCGATCCATTCACAGTTGTTGGCGCTTGGTCTATTGGATTTCGTCAAGGAGAGGAAAGGGCATTTATTCCCAGAGCTAACCTTGTACTTGGGCAGCTATGGTCATTATTTCAGCCGTTGGTTTACAAGGTTCCGGGGCAAGCATAGCCTGCCTGAATATCATTCGTTACGCCATTATGCCGCCTTAAACAGAATGGATTCCCTGAGCAGTTCGCTTCGCAGGTACTCGGGCACTCAAACGCTACAATTACTTATAACCGATACGGGTAAGGCGTTGATGTTTCGCGGCTGGTTGAACTGGTGGAGGCTCTATAGAACAAAAAACTATGTGAGTGCAAAGCGGAGGCTGAATTTCCTCCGCTCAGGCTCGATATTACGGTTTTGGAAGGGTCTTGTCTGTTTCGCAACGGCTAAGAGGCAGAATTTTAGAGCTGTAGATCTGTGTCACCTTCTTATCGTTTTTATTTACGTCAACTCGAATACATGAGCAACCATACCCATAGTTGCCGTTGGTTTTAACAAATTGGTAATCCGGGAAATCCTTTAATTTTTCGATGCCTGGGGCAGAATATCCACCTTGCAACGAAATATCCCAAGTACCATCTTTATCAATAAGCCATTGGTTGGCTGGTGTAGGGTTTTGCAACCAGCCGCACCGCAACTCACTGGCAAAAGCATGACTGCTTAAAATTAGTAAGGCCAATGGTAAAATTTTTCTCATTGCCATTCTCCTGCATCCAGCTTACTCAAAAAATCAACAGCGAAACTTTTGATCTGTTCTGCATGGTCGAGGCCGTTTATGCACCGTCTTGCATGAAAAAAATCTGTGTTCGTACTGCTAACATAATCGGTTAATTTCTTACCTGTGAACACACCGCTCTTGATACCATCGATAAGAATAAATAGAGCATTATCAGGATCTAGTGCTTTGTCTGGGTCCGCAACCAGATCGATCCCTAACTTTTCTGAATATGCTCGATAGTTGTAGTCCCAGGTGATTTGGACAAATCCACGACCGTAATATGGATAGTATCGGTAATGGGTGCGTCTGTATTCGTCTGTCGAGGTGTGGCCGATCCAATCACCCTCTCTCACTGGTTTGAATGTATCGCCTGTTTCACGTTTAACGGTGGCTAATATGTATGCAATTTGGGTGTTAAGCGTGAAACCCTGTTTCTTGCTTTCTTTAACTATGGCTCGAATCGTGCTTTCTCTTGTCGAGAAATCGTACCCAGCGGGTTTTAACGCAGCGAGAAATACCAGTGGGTGCATGTGCCACAGCGTTTCTGTCATTTCCGGCACCTGGTTCATCCAGCGCACACCTTCCAGATAACTCACCGAATAATCATACCATTCAGGCGCATCCTGTTTTATCGACTGCAAAAATGTCTGCCAGATAGGGTCGTTCGGGCTGAAATACCATTCGCTGGGGTGCTTCACAATCATCCTGTCTTTCACATCCCGGTAAGACGGGTTATGAATGGCGCTCAGATACTCCTGCGATGAATAAGGGCTGATATTGCCATCTATCCGGTACAGTAACCGCTGGTAATTATGCGGCACAGCGCGGTGGGTTATCCTAGTGTCCTTGCTGGAAGCCTGAACCAGAGCATCGTAAATCTTGCGGACAAGGCCCTTTGGCGGTGTCTTACCGTCCAGATGGTCAAAGCTCACGGGTGTTTCATCAACCGCTGTTGAAAAGCCCCGCTTTTCAAGGTCGTACTGAGACAGCATTTCTACTGAAGTGTCGCTTTTTGGTACATAGCCGTTGGCATAGGGCAGGAACCAGTATTCAGCCTTGTGTGCGTCCTGTTCTGTTCTGACCTGATTCAGTGTCAGAATGGCCTCACCTCGTGTACTTCTCCCGTCAGGCGTGATGGTTTTAGTGGTCAGGTTTTTGGTACACAGCGGCGTTCCGTCCGGGAACTTCATATAAACCGGATTATCCTTGCCGACATGCTCCGGGTTTTGCAAAAAGGCGGGTAAGTTCATATCGGTGCTTATACATTCAATATGCACCTGGTGGCGTTTGTTATAACCGCCATCCTTTGGTAACTGAAAATAACCCATATGGCCCACAGCATCCCCGGCCTTAATCGGGTAAGGGGTCGGGCAGACCACTTTATCAAACTGCATAACCGCTTTTGCCGGAGGCAGCAGGTTAGCCCACCATGCCGGACGGACCGGGCCGCTGTCCGGCAGCAGATTACCTTTATCGCATACCGTCCAGAGCATATCCCCGGCCTTAAGGGTCATTTTATCGTCTATCCCCTCCACCAGCGACACATGCGCGTACTGTCTCCCGTTGGCGGTCATATGGGCGGCAGGGTCGGCTATGTTCCAGCTAACACGGGTGCCGGGTGGCAGTGTCGCCGCCACCCATTGCAGGGAATTATCAATATAGGCGCGCAAATGCTGACCATCAGCGACTTTATAAACATCGCTTTCATCAGGGTAGGCGGACCACGGAGCAAGGTGAATATACGCCGTATAGAATGTCAGGGTGCTGGCGGCGGTCTGTCCAGGCTGAACCTTATGTCTGAGCAGGACAAAAGAGGCAGAGTAAGCCAGTTCACCAGATTCCCATTCAAGGGTCTGGTAATCCCGGTTTACCCGGTAGGCCACCACCTCCTGTCTCTTATACACATCTGACGCTGCCGACGACTAGTCG
>CAMKZP010000019.1 GCA_946477805.1 uncultured Enterobacter sp. | reverse complement strand
TACGTCGATCGCTGGCAGGTGCAGGCCATTCTCTACGCATAATACCTCCCGATAAAAGCCACTTATTTTTAGTGGCTTTTCATTTTTGCAAACGCTTTATCTTTTAAGAACCTCAGCAAAAACAACTGAATAACATTTTGTAACATTATTTCAATAAATGTTAGCTCTGCTTTGCCGTTTAAGAGCCATACCTTTTTAATAATGAGCAATTTATGATCAGTTTTTTCCGCCGTGCAGGTCTGGGCACTAGGCTTTCGCTGCTAACCGGCGTGAGTGTCGCCACGCTATTTCTGCTTTTCACTTTTCTGCTCAGCCATAAAGCCAGCCAGCAGCTTGAAGAACTTGCGGTAGAAGATCTGCATAACCAGTCCAGCGGCATGGTCGACATGGTGCAGATGTTCAACACCAGCCTGAGTGAAGAGGTCGAAAGCTATACCCGACTGTTTACCACTTTCCTGCCTCAGCCGTTTACCGTTGATAATAGCCAGACCCGCACCATCAGCGGGCTTACCGTGCCTCTGCTGAAAGGCGGGGATGCTGAGCTTCATGAAAACACCACCTTTTCGGATGACTTCCTGAGCCGCACGGGCGCGATCTCCACCTTGTTTGTCCGCAGCGGAAATGACTTTGTCCGCGTGGCAACCTCCCTGCGCAAAGAGAATGGCGACCGCGCGATGGGAACGCTTCTGGACACCACCGGCTCGGCCTATGCCGCAGTAACCAAAGGTGAAGTGTACCGCGGCCTGGCGCTGCTGTTCGGCAAACGCTACATCACCCAGTATCAGCCGGTAAAAAACGCGGAAGGACAGGTCATCGGGATCATCTTCGTTGGGGTGGATATCACTCACTCCTGGAACGTCATGCGCGAGAAAATCCTTAACCGCCGCCTGGGTGAAAGCGGGCGCTTCTTCGTGCTCGATCGCAGTAACGGTAAAACGCGCGGGCAGTATCTGTTCCACGCCAGCGAAGAGGGGCAGTTGCCGAAGTGGGATGCCGCCACGCAGCAACAGCTTCTGGGGGACAAATCCGGCACGCTGGAGCGCGTAAGCGATGACGGCCGCACCCTGATCATGGCCTATACCCCTCTGCCGGGCTGGAACTGGACCATCGTGGGGGAAGTGGATAAATCGGTACTGCTCTCAAGCGTTAACGCTATGCGCGACCGTTTCCTGCTGGCGGGCGTGGCGCTGTCAGTTCTCTTTGCCGGCCTGTTTGTGGTCATCATTCGCCGGATGCTCACCCGTCCGCTGCGAAACGTGATCGACCTGGCCCGCCAGTATGCCGCAGGCGATCTGCGCTCCAGCCTGCCCGTTACCCGTCAGGATGAGGTCGGCCAGCTGGTTGAGGCCATCAACGGCATCGGCGGCGGGCTGCAAAAAATTGTCCTGCAGGTTCGCGAAGCCGCGGGTGAGATCCACATGGGCACTAACGCGCTGGCTTCCGATGCCGGAGAAATCTCGGAGCAGATCAACAAGCAGGCCAGCAGCGTGGAGGAGACGTCCGCCAGCATGGAACAGCTGGCCGCCACCGTGCAGCAAAACGCGGCCAACATGGAGCAAACGCAGCAGCTGGTAGGCGAAACCTCGCGCGCGGTGCATCAGGGCGGCGAGACGGTGACTAACGCTGTCACCACCATGGATGATATTCGCGACGCATCGAAACGTATCGAGGACATCACCCGCGTGATTGAGTCCATCGCCTTCCAGACCAATATCCTCGCGCTCAACGCGGCGGTTGAAGCCGCCCGCGCGGGCGAGCATGGAAAAGGTTTTGCCGTCGTGGCGCAAGAAGTTCGGGCTCTGGCGGCCCGTAGCGCCAACGCGGTGAAGGAGATTGAGCAACTGATTGGCGACACCCTCAAAAAAGTGACTGAAGGCCACGCGCTGTCAGAGCAGACGCGCCTGGCGATGGATTCTATCATTGTCCATATCGACAACATCAGCCAGCTGGTCACCGAGATCAACCACGCCTCCCGCGAACAGTCCGCAGGGATCGGCCAGGTGAATCTCGCCATGACGCACATCGGCGAAGCGTCGCACATCAACGCTGACCGCGTCTCACGCAGCGAGCAAACCGCACAAACGCTGCGCGAGAAGGGTTCTCACCTCACTCACCTGGTAAGCCTGTTCCAGCTAAAAGGCTAACCGACTCTGCCCGTGGCGCGCAGCAGGAGATCATTTTGCACCTGCTCGCTCACAAGCGTTGCGCCACGGGAATCCAGCATCATTCGGCACCACGCCTGCGCTATAGGCGGCGATGCGTGGCGCAGCATCTGGCTCCCGGTGCCCAGTAAAAAGAGATGCTGAGCGATCTCCCTGCCCTGCGCCTCCTGCGGTTTACGCAGCTTCTGCTGCAGCTGTCGCCAGCTGCGATCGAAGTGCCTGTCCTGCCCTTTTACCTGCGCAAAATCCTCGGCAAGCAGGTCGAGCATACCGGGCTGCCTGGTCAGCACGCGCAGAACATCCAGGCACATGATATTGCCGGAGCCTTCCCAGATACTGTTGACCGGCATCTCGCGGTAGAGCCGCGGAAGTTCGCTCTCTTCGCAATAGCCCGTGCCGCCCAGCGCCTCCATCGCCTCCGCGACAAAAGGGATACCCGCTTTGCACACGCTAAATTTCGCCGCCGGAGTGAACAGCCGCGCCCAGGCGGCCTCGTGCGGATCGGCACGCTTATCCCACGCGCGGGCAAGGCGAAACAGCAGCGCCGTTTGCCCCTCCAGCACCAGCGCCATGCGGCTTAATACCTCGCGCATTAAGGGCTGTTCGATAAGGTTTTTGCCGAACGTCTGCCGCTGATGCGCGTGGTACAGCGCCACGGATAACGCCCGTCGCATGAGCCCGTGGCTGCCCAGCGCGCAGTCGAAGCGCGTCAGCCCGCCCATCTTCAGGATTTGCCGGACGCCTTCGCCCTCTTCCCCCAGCAGCCAGCCTGCCGCATCGAGAAACTCCGCCTCGCTGCTGGCGTTGGAGCGGTTGCCCAGTTTCTCTTTCAGGCGCTCCAGCCTGACGGCGTTGCGCTGCCCGTCGGGTAAAAAGCGCGGGACAAAAAAGCAGGACAACCCACCTTTCGCCTGTGCCAGCACCAGATGCGCGTCGCTTTGCGGCACGGAGAAAAACCATTTGTGGCCCACCAGCCGGTAGCTGCCGTCGCTGCATTTTTCCGCTCGGGTGGTGTTGCTGAGCACGTCCGAGCCGCCCTGCTTTTCCGTCATCCCCATGCCAATCAGCAGGCCGCGCTTTTGCGCGCCCGGTGCGAGATGCGGATCGTAGCGATCGCTCAGCAACGGCGTGAGCCAGCCGTGGAACGCGTTGGGCAGCGCCTGTTGCAGCAGAGGCGTGGCGGCAAAGGTCATAGTGACGGGGCACAGCGTGCCGGCTTCAACCTGCGCATGCAGCACAAAGCGAGCGGCTCTGGCAACAAAGGCGCCTTTACGCGCCTCTTCTTCCCAGGCGAGGTTATGCACGCGGTTGGCACACAGTCCCTGCATCAGCAGGTGCCACGCCGGGTGAAAACGGACGTCGTCCAGCCGTTCGCCCGTGGCGTCGTAGCGCAATAGCTCAGGCGGATTCACGTTAGCCAGCCTGCCCAGCTCCAGCGATTCCGCCGTCCCCAGCTGCTGGCCAATACTGGCAAGCAGTTCGATATCCCACCCGGCGCCCTCGCGGGCCACCGCGTCACGCAGGGCGCAGTCAGAAAGGAAAAGGTTGCTGTTAGAGAGCGGAGCAGGTTGATTGAAAACGGTATGCGTATGCCAGCGCATGCTGTGTCCCTCCTTCAGTGGCAATGAAGGTAAGTATGGACAAACCGCATGACCGCCGCATGGGAGGGGGGTCACACCCTGGCGATCCCGCTGATATCATTCGTGAAACAGCTCACAGAACATAAGAATAAACTATTTTATGCCTTCGCTTTTGTTGAATAATTTATTCTTACCCCTTCACGTGAGGATCGTTATGCAACGGGATGCGCACAAGCGAGCATTAATCGCAGGCTCCATTGGAAATTTCATCGAGTGGTATGAATTCGCGGTGTACGGTTTTCTGGCGACCGTCATTGCGAAAAACTTCTTCCAGCTTGAAGGGGAAACGGGCCTCACGAGCCTGATCCTCACCTACGCCTCGTTTGCCATCGCCTTCTTCTTCCGCCCGCTGGGCGCGGTGGTGTTTGGCCGCATGGGCGACAGGATCGGTCGCAAGCCGACGCTGATTATCGTGCTGGTACTAATGACGCTGGCCACCGCCGCCATCGGTCTTGTGCCGGTGTACGCCAGCATTGGCATTGCCGCCCCGCTGCTGATCACCCTGCTTCGCATTCTGCAGGGATTATTTGCGGGGGGTGAATACGGCGGCGCGGTATCGCTGATGACGGAGTTCGCCCCGCGCGGCAGGCGCGGCCTGTACGGCGCGTGGCAGTCCTTTACCGTGGCGTTGGGGCTATTAGCAGGCGCGGGCATCGTGGCGCTACTCTCGGCGCTCCTCACGCCCGAGGCGCTGCACGACTGGGGCTGGCGCATTCCCTTCTTCCTGGCGCTGCCCATGGGCGTCGTGGCGCTGTGGCTGCGGGTGAGTATGGAAGAGACGCCAAGCTTCGTGCAGCAGCAGGACAAACCGGCCGCTGCCCGGGCGGACACCCTGGCCACGTTCAGGGCAATCATAATGGGGATTGGCCGCGTGATGGTCTGGTCTGCGGCGGGGTATACCTATCTGGTGATTATGCCAACCTATCTGCAGTCGGCGCTGCACACCGGTTTTAACCAGGCGCTGCTGATCGCGGTGATTTCGAATATTGGGTTTGCCCTGACCATCATTCCGTCGGGGATCCTGAGCGACAGAATTGGTCGCCGCACGGTGATGATTATTGCCACCGCGCTGCTGCTGATCCTCGCCCTGCCGCTGCTGAAAATCCTGCAGGCAGAGTCCACCACCCTGGCGGTGAAAGCGGTAGTGGTGCTGGCGGCTGGCGGGCTGGTAGGGATGCTCGCAGGGCCTGGCCCGGTGATGCTCTCTGAGATGTTCCCGACGCGCGTGCGCTATACCGGGCTGGGGCTGGCCTACTCTTTGTCGAATGCGATTTTCTCGGGGTGTGCGGGGCTGATTATTACCGGGCTGATTAAGCAGACGGGCAACCTGGATATTCCGGCCTATTACGTGATGGCGACGGCGGTAGTGAGTATGTTTGCGTTGATGACGCTGAGGAAGGATGACCATCTGCGGTCGTTAGAGGAGTGAGGTTGTTTTGCCGGGTGGCGGCTTCGCCTTACCCGGCCTACAAACCGTAGGCCCGGTAAGCGGAGCGCCACCGGGCAAAAATCAGCTACGCTGACGCACCGCTTCAAACAGGCAGCTGCGCAGAACGGTCGCGCGGCACGATCACCGCGTGCACGCCCGCCGCATCGGCGCTGCGCAGGCAGGCGCCGAGGTTATGCGGATCGGTTACGCCATCGAGGATCAGGAAGAACGGATTATCCAGCCCGGCAATCAGATCCGGCAGATCGTTTTCCTGATACTGACGCCCCGGCTTCACGCGCGCAATAATGCCCTGGTGAACCGCACCTTCGCTTTTCTCATCCAGGAACTGGCGGTTCGCCAGCTGGATCACCACGCCCTGCGCTTCCAGCGCGTGGATCAGCGGCATCAGACGCTTATCTTCACGCCCTTTCAGAATAAAGACTTCCTGAAAACGCTCCGGTGCGCGCTCGAGAAGGGCCTGCACCGCGTGGATGCCGTAAATCATTTCACTCATTGATGGTTCTCATAATAAATATTTCCCCTCTCCCCTGTGGGGAGAGGGTCAGGGTGAGGGGAAAATTACTCCGCCTGCTTTTTCTTGGCCGCGCGCTTCGCTTTTGTCGCAGCAGCGATTTTCTCTGTCTTAGCGGAAGGCTTTTTCGCGGAGCGAGCCTCTTTCTTCGCCGCCTTAGGCTTCTGTTTCTTCTCGCCGCGGAACGCGCTGTCCGGCTCGAAGTTGACCTTCTTGCCCGTCTGGCGACGTTTAGCGCCGCCCGGCTTTCCGCTGCCGCCTTTTTTGGCTTTCTCGCGCTCGGTTTTGCCGACGTTACGCGGCGCGCGCTCGCTGGAGATCAGGCTAAAGTCGATTTTACGGTCGTCCATATTGACGGCCTCAACCTTCACTTCCACGCGGTCGCCCAGGCGGTAGGTCTGTCCGCCCGATTCGCCAATCAGACGCTGCCCGACCTGGTCGAAACGGTAGTAGTCGTTATCCAGGCTGGAGACGTGCACCAGGCCATCGATGAACAGCTCGTCCAGACGAACGAAGAAACCAAAGCCGGTCACGCTGGCGATCACGCCCTTAAAGACGTTGCCCACCTGATCCAGCATAAAGTCACACTTCAGCCAGTCGGCCACGTCGCGCGTCGCCTCATCAGCACGACGTTCAGCCATGGAGCAATGCTGACCCAGCTGGAGAACTTCGTCCATGGAGTAGTGGTAGCCGCCGGTTTCGGTCGTGTTCCCTTTGTGGCCCTGCTCCTGTGCCAGCAGATACTTGATCGCACGGTGCAGGGAGAGGTCAGGATAACGGCGGATCGGCGAGGTAAAGTGCGCATAGGACTGCAGCGCCAGGCCGAAGTGGCCGCGGTTTTCCGGATCGTAAATCGCCTGCTTCATGGAGCGCAGCAGCATGGTCTGCAGCATTTCTGCATCCGGGCGGTCGCTGATGGATTCCAGCAGTTCGGCGTAATCACGCGGCTCTGGCTTGTTGCCGCCAGGCAGTTCCAGACCGAGCTCGGCCAGCACCGAGCGGAACGACGTGATGGCTTCCGTAGTCGGCTTGTCGTGAATACGGAACAGCGCAGGCTCTTTGGCTTTCTCAACGAAACGTGCCGCCGAGATGTTTGCCAGGATCATACACTCTTCAATCAGCTTGTGCGCATCGTTACGCTGGGTCTGTTCGATACGCTCGATACGACGCTCGGCGTTGAAAATGAACTTCGCCTCTTCGCTCTCAAACGAGATCCCGCCGCGCTCTTCGCGCGCCTGTTCCAGCGTTTTGTAGAGGTTATGCAGCTCTTCGATAGGTTTGACCAGCGGCGCGTACTGCTCGCGCAGTTCCTGGTCGCCCTGCAGCATATGCCAGACCTTGGTATAGGTCAGACGGGCGTGCGAGCTCATCACCGCTTCGTAGAATTTGTACCCGGTTAAGCGCCCTTTGGTGGAGATGGTCATCTCACAGACCATACAGAGGCGGTCAACCTGCGGGTTAAGGGAGCACAGGCCGTTGGAAAGCACTTCCGGCAGCATCGGCACCACCTGCGACGGGAAGTAGACCGACGTACCGCGGCTGCGCGCTTCGTTGTCCAGAGACGTATTGGGACGGACGTAATAGCTCACGTCCGCGATGGCGACCCACAGACGCCAGCCGCCGCCGCGTTTTTTCTCGCAGAAAACGGCGTCATCAAAGTCGCGGGCGTCTTCACCATCGATCGTGACCAGCGGCAGATCGCGCAGATCCACGCGGCCCGCTTTAGCCTCTTCCGGCACCTGTTCTTTCAGATCTCTGATCTGATCTTCAACGGCCTTCGGCCAGACGTAGGGGATCTCGTGGGTGCGCAGCGCCATATCGACAGCCATGCTGGTGCCCATGTTATCGCCCAGCACCTCAACGATTTTGCCCACGGCCTTGGTACGGCGGGTTGGACGCTGGGTGAGTTCAACCACTACCACAAAGCCCATGCGCGCGCCCATCACCTCTTCCGGTGGGATGAGAATGTCGAAGCTCAGGCGGCTGTCGTCCGGCACCACGAAGCCCACGCCCGCATCGGTAAAGTAGCGGCCAACAATCTGGCTGGTTTTCGGCACCAGCACCCGCACAACGCGCGCTTCACGGCGGCCTTTGCGGTCGGCACCCAGCGGCTGCGCCAGGATCTGGTCACCGTGAATGCACATCTTCATCTGTTCGGATGAGAGATACAGGTCATCTTTGCGGCCTTCCACGCGCAGGAAGCCAAAGCCATCGCGGTGGCCGATAACAATGCCTTTAAGCAGGTCGAGGCGTTCAGGCAGCGCGTAGCACTGGCGGCGGGTAAAGACCAGCTGCCCGTCGCGCTCCATCGCGCGCAGGCGGCGGCGAAGGGCTTCAATTTGCTCTTCACCTTCAATATTTAATTCAACGGCAAGTTCTTCACGGTTGGCGGGTTTTTCGCGTTTAGTTAAGTGTTCAATGATGAACTCGCGGCTGGGGATAGGATTCGCGTATTTTTCGGCTTCGCGCTCCTGGAAAGGATCGTGTGACATATCGGTTCCTCCGTTGTCAGCTCCGGTGGAAATTTTCTTCATTCCACCAGCAATAATTTATAAAGCGGTTGATTCTCTTCAACCAAATCGGCCAGCGTGACGTTATCCAGTTCCTTGAGAAAACTTTGCACGGCCAGAGAAAGCGCCTGTTTCAGGCGGCAAGCGGGCGTAATGTGGCAAAACGCGCTGCTGCAGTTCACCAGAGACAACGGCTCCAGTTCACGTACCACATCCCCAACACGAATACTCTGCGCCGGTTTACCCAGGCGGATCCCTCCATTCTTTCCCCGGACGGCAGCAACGTATCCGGCACGGCTAAGTTGATTGATTATTTTGACCATATGATTACGGGACACACCGTAGACCTCTGTTACCTCAGAGATACTGGTCATCTTTCCATCCGGTAACGACGCCATGTAAATCAGCGCGCGTAGGCCGTAATCGGTGAAACTCGTTAACTGCACATCAACCTCAGGAAAAAGGGAAAACGCGGTCAAACCGCAGAGATATTCATTAATGATGATAAACCAGCCAGATAGTTGGCGGCTAATTTATTTGAACTGAAAGGGGGAAGGAGAACGAAAAAGCCGGATACGCGTTGCTTATCCGGCCTGCGATGGTTTTGTTGGCCCGGCAAGCGCAGCGCCGCCGGTCGAAACCATTTTTATGCGTCGAACGGGTCGCGCAGGATCATCGTTTCAGTACGATCCGGGCCGGTAGAGATAATATCGATCGGCACTTCGGTCAGTTCTTCAATGCGCTTGATGTAGTCCAGCGCCGCCTGCGGCAGGCCGCTACGCTCTTTCACGCCAAAGGTAGTCTCAGACCAGCCCGGCATGGTTTCGTAGATTGGCTCGATGCCTTCCCAGTCGTCAGCGGCCAGCGGAGTGGTGGTCACTTCGCGGCCATCCGGCATACGGTAGCCGACGCAGATTTTCACCTCTTTCAGGCCGTCCAGCACGTCCAGCTTGGTCAGGCAGAAGCCAGACAGGGAGTTGATCTGCACCGCACGACGCACGGCAACCGCATCCAGCCAGCCGGTACGACGGCGACGGCCGGTGGTCGCGCCAAACTCGTTGCCCTGCTTGCACAGGAACTCGCCGGTTTCATCAAACAGCTCGGTCGGGAATGGACCCGCACCCACGCGAGTGGAGTAAGCTTTGATGATACCCAGAACGTAGTCCACGTAACGCGGGCCCAGGCCAGAGCCGGTTGCCACGCCACCTGCGGTGGTGTTAGAGGAGGTTACGTACGGATAGGTACCGTGGTCGATGTCCAGCAGCGTGCCCTGCGCGCCTTCGAACATGACGAAATCGCCACGCTTGCGCGCCTGGTCCAGCAGATCGGACACATCAACAACCATACCGGTCAGAATGTCGGCAATCGCCATGACGTCATCCAGCACTTTCTGGTAGTCAACAGCGTCAGCCTTGTAGAAGTTCACCAGCTGGAAGTTGTGATATTCCATCACTTCTTTCAGCTTTTCAGCGAAGGTGGTTTTATCGAAGAGATCGCCCACGCGCAGGCCGCGACGTGCAACTTTATCTTCATAAGCCGGGCCGATGCCACGACCGGTGGTGCCGATCGCTTTCGCGCCACGCGCTTTTTCACGTGCGACATCCAGCGCCACGTGGTAGTCAAGAATAAGAGGACAAGCTTCGGAGAGCAGCAGACGCTCGCGAACCGGGATACCACGGTCTTCCAGGCCTTTCATCTCTTTCATCAGCGCAGCAGGAGACAGCACAACGCCGTTACCGATGATGCTGGTGACGTTATCACGAAGAATGCCTGATGGAATAAGATGGAGGACGGTTTTTTCACCGTTGATTACGAGAGTATGGCCTGCGTTATGACCACCCTGATAGCGTACAACATATTTAGCACGTTCAGTCAGAAGATCGACGATCTTCCCTTTACCTTCGTCACCCCATTGGGTGCCCAGTACGACAACGTTGTTACCCATTTTTCAAAATCACCGATTGCTTAAAAATGGATTCTACCATCGCTTTTTCAGATATACAGCACTTTTTGACCCTAAAACATGCCAATTATGGCTACTTTTTGATCAGCCAATCGTTTTCCTCAACATGTAGTAGATCACGATGCCAGCAACCACAAGTCCACCGCCAAAACGACGTAAAATAGTATCCGGCAGCTGGCTCATCGTGGCGATCATGCGGCGCCAGGCTTTCGGATAGAGCATCGGCCCAAGCCCTTCCAGCACCAAAACCAGCGCCAGTGCGAGCCAGATCGTTGAATTCATTTTTATTCCTTATAAAAGAAAACCACCGCTCCGTTAAGAGCGGTGGTTTGAATACTCAAACGAGCCTGAGTTTATCGCGTTACGTTGGTCGGCGTCTTCATATAACGGAAGAAATCGCTGTCCGGGCTGAGCACCATCACGTCCTGGTTGCTCTGGAAGCTGTTCTCGTACGCGCGCAGGCTACGGATAAAGGCGTAGAAGTCAGGATCCTGGCTGAAGGCATCCGCAAACAGTTTCGCTGCTTCGGCATCGCCTTCACCGCGCAGGATACGGCCCTGACGTTCAGACTCTGCAAGCGTTTTGGTCACTTCGTAGTCCGCAGCTGCACGCAGCTTCTCGGCCTCTTCCTGACCCTGTGAACGGTGACGACGGGCTACCGCTTCACGCTCGGCGCGCATACGGTTGTAGATCGCTTCCGACACTTCTGCCGGCAGGTTGATCTGCTTGATACGCACGTCGACCACTTCAATACCCAGCGCCGCCATACTGTTCGGGTTGATTACCGGGACGTTACCGTTGGTTTCAGCCTGAACGCGTTCAGCCGCTTTGGCAATCGCGTCGTCCGCTGCTGGCGTTTCCACTTCGTCTTCGGTGCCTGCAGAACCGGAGTTCAGCGCATCGCGGACTTCCAGCGTCAAGCGACCGCGGGAGTCGGTGACGATGTCTTTCACATCCAGACGACCAATTTCAGAACGCAGACGGTCAGAGAACTTACGTTTCAGCAGAACTTCCGCCTGGGAAACGTCGCCGCCGCCCGTTGCCAGGAAGTAACGGCTGAAATCGCTGATGCGCCATTTGATGTAGGAATCAACGATCAGGTCTTTCTTCTCTTTGGTCACAAAGCGGTCGGCCTGGTTATCCATGGTCTGGATACGCGCATCGAGCGTTTTCACCGACTGAATGAACGGCACCTTGAAGTGCAGGCCCGGCTCGTAGATCACCGGACGCTTTTCGCCATCACGCACGACGCTGCTGAACTGGAATTTGATCCCACGCTCGCCCTCTTTCACCACGAAGATAGAGGTGTAAAGTACGACCAGTACGATGATGATGATCGCAATAACTGACTTACGCATCCTTATTCCCCCTGACGCTGGTAGTCGTTACGCTGCGCGTTAGCACGGCGTTGGTCCATAATGTCACCATCGTTCGAAGAAGGCGTTGTGTTCGCGCTGGCGCTGCCTGATGAGGCTGGCGGCAGACGCATCAGGCTATTCGCGCCGCTGTTGTCTTTCGCAGCCGGTGCAGAACCGCCTTTCAGCATCTGATCCAGCGGCAGGACCATCAGGTTTCCGCCTTTGCTGTCGTTAACCAACACTTTGCGGGTGTGGCTCAGCACTTTTTCCATGGTCTCGATATAGAGACGCTCACGGGTGATTTCCGGAGCCGCCTTATATTCCGGCAGGATGCGTGCGAAGCGAGCCACTTCACCCTGCGCTTCCAGGATGGTTCGGGTGCGGTACGCGCGGGCTTCTTCCAGAATACGCTGCGCCTGACCGTTAGCGCGCGGCTGAACTTCGTTGGTGTAGGCTTCTGCTTCACGGATGTACTGCTGTTCGTTTTCACGTGCGGCAATCGCATCGTCAAACGCCGCTTTCACCTCTTCCGGCGGACGAGCGGCCTGGAAGTTGACGTCCAGCAGGGTGATACCCATGTTGTACGGACGAATGGTCTCTTCCAGCTCGCGCTGGGTATCGCTACGAATAACGGTACGGCCTTCGGTCAGAATACGGTCCATGGTGTACTTGCCGATCACGCCGCGCAGGGCGCTGTCGGTCGCCTGACGCAGGCTGTCATCAGCGCTGGTCACGCTAAACAGATAACGCTCAGGATCGGTGACGCGATACTGCACGTTCATCTCAACGCGCACCACGTTCTCGTCAGACGTCAGCATGACGCCGGACGCCGCCAGTTCACGTACAGACTCCACGTTAACGGCAGTGACGTTATCGATGAAGGTTGGCTTCCAGTTCAGGCCCGGCTCAACCAGGTGGCTGAACTTACCGAAACGGGTTACGACGCCGCGTTCCGCTTCTTTAATGGTGTAGAACCCGCTGGCTGCCCAGATGATGACCACGGCAGCGGCCACAATACCCACGATACGGCCACCCATTTGCGGGCGCGGCCCCTGAGTGGAGTTTCCACCCGAGCCAGAACCTTTACCTCCGCCAAGACCGCCGAGCTTTTTGCTCAGCTTGCGGAAGATGTCATCCAGATCCGGCGGCCCCTGCTCGCGACCACCTTTGTTGCCATTTCCCCCAGAGTTGCCGCCTTGATTATTGCTGCTTCCCCACGGGTCGCGGTCTTGTCCGTTATTACCGGGCTGATTCCACGCCATGTATATGCTCCATATTTGTTATGCAAGGGCGAATTATTCAGGCATCCCCTTTCTGGTCAGACGATGTAGTCCGCCAGCGCAGGTTCTTGTTTACAGAGGCGACGCCAGTCAACGATCGGCATACGCACCTGCATCCCCACGCTGCCGTCATCCTCCATCCACTCTTTTTCTATCGCCTGAAGCTGATAAAACCGGCTGCGCAGCCTGCCTTCCTGTGGTGGCAAGCGCAGCGTGTGCTGGGCAACCTCACCGGAAAGACGTTCTGTTAAAGCCTGGAAAAGCAGTGGCACGCCGAGACCGGTCTGGGCAGAAAGCCAGACCCGAATCGGTTTGTTCTCTTCATCGCGATCGATACGCGGTTCGAAATCGTCCAGCATATCGATCTTGTTCATCACCAACAGCGTTGGGATTTCGTGTGCATCGATCTCTTCGAGCACCACGTTCACCGCGTCGATGTTCTCCTGCACGCGGACGTCTGCTGCATCAATGACGTGCAGCAGCAGGGTCGCCTGACGCGTCTCCTGCAGGGTCGCTTTAAACGCCGCCACCAGGTCATGCGGCAGATGGCGGATAAACCCTACGGTATCCGCCAGCACCGTCTCACCGACGTCCGCAACGTCAATGCGACGCAGCGTAGGGTCCAGGGTCGCAAACAGCTGGTCTGCGGCATACACCTGGGCCTCTGTAATCTGGTTAAACAGGGTGGATTTACCGGCGTTGGTATACCCCACCAGCGACACCGTCGGGATGTCGGCTTTGGTTCGTGCCCGACGTCCTTGCTCACGCTGTTTCTCGACTCTCTCCAGACGTGAGAGGATCTGGGTAATACGGCCACGCAGCAAACGACGGTCGGTTTCGAGCTGGGTTTCACCCGGACCGCGCAAACCAATCCCGCCTTTTTGTCTTTCAAGGTGAGTCCAGCCGCGCACCAGGCGCGTTGCGAGATGGCGCAGCTGCGCCAGCTCAACCTGCAGCTTACCTTCGTGGGTTCGCGCACGCTGAGCAAAAATATCTAAAATTAACCCCGTGCGATCGATAACACGACATTCGCAAAGCGCTTCCAGGTTACGTTCCTGGGCCGGGGACAGCGCGTGATCAAACAACACGACTGATGCGCCGGTTGCTTTTACGGCATCCGCAATTTCAACTGCTTTACCTTCACCAACAAAATACTTCGGGTGCGGCGCTTTACGGCTACCGGTAATCACCTGCATTGCTTCGACACCGGCGGAAGAGACCAGAGATTCAAACTCCTGGAGGTCTTCCATATCTTTGTCTTGCGAAAAATAGATGTGTACCAGCACCGCCTGCTCACCGGCGTCATAACGGTCAAACAAGCGTTAACCTCTCTAAAAAATCAGCGGGGAACGCAGGATCGCTGGCTCCCCGTGTGGATAACAGCCCGAAACCTTACTCGGTGTCGTCGCTGTCCTGCGCAGGAGAAGAAGAACCCTGCGCGTTGCTGCCGTGATGGTAGTTACTGCCAGTGCCGCCGCCAGCGTTATTGCTGTGATGAGATACCGGACGGGACGGAACAACAGTAGAGATAGCGTGCTTGTAGACCATCTGGCTGACCGTGTTTTTCAACAGGATCACGAACTGATCGAAGGACTCAATCTGACCTTGCAGCTTAATACCATTCACCAAATAAATAGAAACTGGAACACGTTCCCGACGCAATGCGTTCAGGAACGGATCTTGTAAAGATTGCCCCTTAGCCATTCTATCTTTTCCTTATATGCTTGTTTTGTACTTAGAACCTTGCGATTCTGAAAAATTGCGCACGATACGTCTCAATTGTACACATTCAGTGAGCGATATCACCAATAACCTCAATCACTTCGTTTAGCGCCTGTTGCGGTTTTTCACTGTCTAACCAGTGAACGCCCTCCCAACCGCGCAACCAGGTGATCTGGCGCTTCGCTAACTGTCTCGTGGCGCAAACACCTCGATAAACCATTTCATCGTATGAAATCTCGCCTTCGAGATAGGACCACATCTGGCGGTATCCCACACAACGAATGGAAGGCATGTCCGTATGCAAATCTCCACGGGCAAAAAGCGCCCGCACTTCTGCTTCAAAATCTGAAGCTAACATCTGATGAAAACGCTGCTCAATTCGTTGATGGAGCAGTTCACGGCTCGCCGGGGCGATGGCGAACTGATGCACCTGATACGGCAGAGCGTCTCCTGACGTTTGCGTCAGTTCCGTTAAAGTTTTACCCGAAATGAAAAAAACTTCCAGTGCCCGGGAAAGCCTTTGCGGATCATTTGGATGAATCCGTGCTGCGGCAACCGGGTCAACCTCCGCCAGCTGCTTGTGCAAAACGTCCCATCCCTGCTCTGCCGCCTGCTGCTCAATACTGGCTCTCACTTCCGGATTTGCCGAGGGAAGCGGTGATAACCCCTCCAGCAGCGCCTTGAAGTAGAGCATGGTTCCGCCGACCAGCAGCGGTATGCGTCCTGCTGCCGTAATTTCGGCCATTTCGGCTAAGGCGTCGCGACGGAAGTCCGCGGCGGAGTAGGCCTGAGCCGGGTCGAGAATATCCAGCAGGCGATGCGGCGCCGCGCGCAGTTCGTCTGCGTCTGGCTTCGCCGTGCCGATGTCCATCCCCCGGTAAATGAGGGCGGAATCCACGCTAATCAACTCTACTGGCAAAACTTTACGTAACTCAATGGCTAACGCCGTTTTGCCCGAGGCCGTTGGGCCCATTAAAAAAATTGCCTTTGGCAGGCTCGCCTTGCTTGCGTCAATCATGTTTCAGGGCAGTCATCGCCGTTTGTAAATCAACAGGTTGTAATAATCCACCCGGCGGCATTCTCACCAGATGCGGGCAAAGGCGTTCGACCTCTGCCAGCACGGTTATCGCCTGCGCCATACTCCACGGTGCGTGTTCGCCTGTCAGACGGCGGGCGATCCACTGCGCGGTGTCGGCGGCATCATACGACGTTTGCTGCGCCAGGTAGCCTATCAGTTCAGGAATCAAGTTTTGTAAATTTTGTTGGCGTAAGGGTAAAGGCACTGCGCGAATTGTCACATGCTGCGCTTCCAGCACGATTTCAATCCCCATTTCGGCAAGAAGCGCCTGCGCGCGCTGCAAAACCCCTGTTTCCTCAGCGGTTATTTTTAACCGCACCGGGATCAGCAGCGGCTGCGCGCAGGCTGCGTTTTCCCCGGGCGTAAGCTGCGCCTGCCTGAGCCAGCGTTCCGCGACCGGCAGCGCCAGCAGCATCAGCTTGCCCTCACGCTCGAGCAAAGCGACGTCCGGGGCGACGATGGTCAACACCCGGCCAAAGCTCTGGCTGTGCCCCTCCAGCGAAGGGGGAGACACCTCAATGTGTTCCTTGCGCTCTACCGCCGGCGTGTCCAGCAGCTTGCGGTACAACGCCCCCTGCTGCTTTTGATATCCCGGCTGGGCGTTCGGATAGTTCGCGCCCGTAGGACGGGGGGCGCTTCCCGCCGCTGAAAAACGCGGGGCCGCAGGCTCACGCGCGGCGGCAGGTTCAGCAAAGTGGTTACGTCCCGCCGCCACGCGGTTTTCCGGTAAAGGACGCGCGGCGGGCTCTGCGCTTTCCAGGGGTAATATCGGTTCCGCCCGCTGCTGCAGGACGCTAACGACCCCCTGATAGATAAAATCATGCACCAGACGCGACTGGTGGAACCGCACCTCATGCTTGGCAGGATGGACGTTCACATCAACCTGATGCGGGTCGATTTCAAGATAAAGCACAAACGCGGGCTGCTGGTCGGCGCCGAGCTTATCTTCACAGGCCTGGCGAATGGCGTGATTAATCAGGCGGTCGCGCATCATGCGCCCGTTTACGTAGCAGTACTGGATCTCGGCAAAGGCAGCGCTGCTGGCGTTGGGATCGGCCACCCAGCCGCGCATGGCTAAATCGCCGTGCTGCCATTCAATAGCCAGCGCCTGTTCGAGGAACGGCGTCCCGCAGATAGCCCCTAAGCGACGCTCCTTCTGTCCCCCTTCCGCCACCGCGCGATACTGGCGCATCACCTTGCCGTTATGGCTGAGGTTAATGGTGACATCAAAGCGCGCCAGCGCGATGCGGCGGATAATTTCGTCGATATGGCCGAATTCGGTCTTCTCGGTACGCATAAACTTGCGTCGGGCGGGGGTGTTATAGAACAGGTCTAGCACTTCCAGCGTGGTGCCGACAGGGTGCGCCGCGGGCTTGACCGTGACGTCCATATCGCGCCCTTCGGCGTAGGCCTGCCAGGCTTCCTGCTGGTCAGCGGTACGGGACGTCAGGGTAAGGCGGGAAACGGAGCTGATGCTGGCCAGCGCTTCGCCGCGAAACCCGAGGCTGATGATGGCTTCAAGATCGTCCAGCGAGGCAATTTTACTGGTGGCGTGACGCGCCAGCGCCAGCGCCAGCTCCTCTTTTTTGATGCCGCAGCCGTTGTCACGAATGCGAATCAGCTTCGCGCCGCCGCGTTCGATATCAATATCAATGCGGGTGGCTCCCGCATCGAGGCTGTTTTCCACCAGCTCCTTCACCACCGACGCAGGGCGTTCCACCACCTCACCGGCGGCGATTTGGTTCGCGAGCTGCGGCGGTAGAACCTGAATCGGCATGAACTCTCCTTAATTTGTGGCAGCCATCTCACCCGGCAACGCTGCGCTGGCCGTCTGGCCAGCACCGCTCTGCGGCGCGGACTGCAGCGGATGGGCATCAAAGTATTTACGCAGGCCGTTGTAAATCGCTTCGGCAATTTGCTGCTGATAGCTGTCGCTTCCCAGCAGACGTTCTTCACCGTTGTTGCTGATAAAGCCCGTCTCTACAAGGATGGACGGGATATCCGGCGAGCGCAGAACGCCAAGGCTGGCATGTTCCGGACGGCGTTTATGCAGCACGCCAATGCTTTGCAGCTGGCTCAATACGTTAGTGGCCACATCATACCCGACGCGCTGTGAATGACCGAACTGTAAATCCAGCACCGCCTGGCTGAGATAAGGATCTGACTGGCTGTTTGCCAGCACGTCCCCCGCGCCGCCTAAGAGTTCAGACTGCTTCTCATGCTCTTCCAGCCAGTTAGCCATTTCGCTGTTGGCACGACGGTTGGAGAGCACCCATACCGAAGCGCCGGTCGCGTTGCGGTTCGGGGCGGCATCCGCGTGGATGGAAACCAGGAAATTCG
>CAMKZP010000018.1 GCA_946477805.1 uncultured Enterobacter sp. | reverse complement strand
GGTTATCAGCTGTCATTCAAAAGCCGGCGCCCCGTGCGCCGGCTTTTTCTTTTGTGCGCGAGCGGCTGCATCGCTACACTAACGGAATAATTTTTTGCGTCACCAGACCGTGGAACCCGCATGGAAACCAAAAAAAACAATATTGAGTACATTCCTGAGTTTGAAAAATCCTTCCGACATCCGCGCAACTGGGGCGCCTGGCTTGGCGTGTACGCGTTTGCCGGCATTGCGATGTTGCCCGCCTCCGTGCGCGATCCGATCCTGGGCAAAGTGGGCCGCCTGGCCGGGCGTCTGGGCAAAAGCGCGCGCCGTCGTGCGCAAATCAACCTCTATTATTGCTTCCCTGAGAAAAGCGACGCCGAGCGCGAGGCGATCATTGACGCCATGTATACTACTGCGCCTCAGGCGATGGCGATGATGGCCGAGCTGGCGCTGAAAGGCCCGGAAAAAATCGTGAAGCGCGTTGACTGGAAAGGGCTGGAAATCATCGACGAGATGCGCCGCAACGACGAGAAGGTGATTTTTCTGGTACCCCACGGCTGGGGCGTCGATATTCCGGCGATGCTGATGGCGTCGCAGGGCCAAAAAATGGCGGCCATGTTCCACAATCAGGGAAACAAAATTTATGATTTTGTCTGGAATACCGTGCGCCGCCGTTTTGGCGGACGTTTACATGCCCGCAATGACGGCATAAAACCCTTTATCCAGTCCGTGCGACAGGGCTACTGGGGATATTATTTGCCCGATCAGGACCATGGCCCTGAGCATAGCGAGTTTGTCGATTTCTTTGCGACGTACAAGGCCACGCTGCCGGCGATTGGCCGCCTGATGAAAGTCTGTCGCGCCCGCGTGATCCCGCTGTTCCCGGTCTATGACGGTAAAACGCATCGTCTGAGCATCGAGGTGCGTCCCCCGATGGACGATTTGCTGACGGCTGACGATCGCACTATTGCCCGTCGCATGAACGAAGAGGTGGAGCTGCTGGTGGGGCCGCATACGGAACAGTACACGTGGATCCTCAAGCTGCTCAAAACGCGTAAGCCCGGCGAAACAGAGCCGTATAAGCGTAAAGAGCTTTTCCCGAAGAAGTAAAAAAAGCCCCTCTCCCCACAGGGAGAGGGGCTCGCACGTTCAGCCTTTGTTACTCGACCGTCAGTACGCGGGTGGTATTGGTTGAGCCGATGGTGCTCATGACGTCGCCCTGGGTGACGATCACGATATCGCCGGAGACCAGGTAGCCTTTGTCGCGCAGCAAATTCACCGCGTCGTGCGCGGCGGCCACGCCGTCGTTGGTGCTGTCGAAGTAAACCGGCGTCACCCCGCGGTACAGCGCCGTCAGGTTCAGCGTACGCTCGTGGCGGGACATGGCAAAGATCGGCAGGCCTGAGCTGATACGAGAGGTCATCAGCGCGGTACGGCCCGATTCGGTCATGGTGATGATGGCGGTAACGCCTTTCAGGTGGTTAGCCGCGTACATCGCAGACATCGCGATGGCTTCTTCCACGTTATCGAACTGAATATCCAGGCGGTGTTTAGACACGTTGATGCTCGGAATTTTTTCCGCGCCCAGGCAAACGCGCGCCATTGCCGCGACGGTTTCCGCAGGGTACTGGCCCGCAGCCGTTTCGGCTGAGAGCATAACCGCGTCGGTCCCATCCAGCACGGCGTTCGCCACGTCCATCACTTCCGCACGGGTCGGCATTGGGTTGGTGATCATCGACTCCATCATCTGGGTCGCGGTGATCACCGAACGGTTCAGCTGGCGCGCGCGGCGGATCAGCGCTTTCTGAATGCCGACAAGCTCCGGATCGCCAATTTCCACGCCCAGGTCACCGCGGGCAACCATCACCACGTCAGAAGCCAGAATCACGTCGTCCATGGCGTCCTGGTCGCACACGGCTTCAGCACGTTCCACTTTGGCGACGATCTTCGCATCGCAGCCAGCGTCGCGCGCCAGACGGCGGGCGTAGTTGAGATCTTCGCCACAGCGCGGGAAAGAGACGGCCAGATAGTCCACGCCAATCTGCGCTGCGGTCACGATGTCCGCTTTGTCTTTTTCGGTCAGCGCTTCTGCAGAGAGGCCGCCGCCAAGCTTGTTGATCCCTTTGTTGTTGGAGAGCGGGCCGCCGACGGTCACTTCGGTGAAGACCTTCATCCCCTGAACGTCCAGCACCTTCAGCTGTACGCGACCGTCGTCGAGCAGCAGGATATCGCCTGGCACCACGTCAGCAGGCAGGCCCTTATAGTCGATGCCGACTTTCTCTTTATCGCCTTCGCCTTTGCTCAGGTTGGCATCGAGCAGGAATTTATCGCCGATATTGAGGAAAACTTTCCCCTCTTTAAAGGTGGAAACACGAATTTTTGGGCCCTGGAGATCCCCGAGGATGGCAACATGGCGGCCCAGTTTAGCCGCGATCTCACGTACCTTATCTGCACGCAGCTTATGGTCTTCTGGTGTACCGTGAGAGAAGTTCATACGCACCACGTTGGCGCCTGCGGCGATAATCTTTTCAAGATTGTTATCGCGGTCGGTTGCCGGGCCTAGGGTGGTTACGATCTTAGTTCTGCGAAGCCTTCTGGACATGTAATACTCCGTTGACTGAAACAACTTTGGTGTTGCGTGAACAATGAATCGGCCATCTTCTGCTGCAAGGCAGCAGGGAGGGGACCGAATGCCGTGAATCGTTACAACTTAGTTATTAGGGAACATCGCTCTTTATAAGCAATTCTTTATCAAAACGCGATTCCTTCAGCGCTTCCTTGACCCGCTTCAAGTTATCCCGGAATTTTGCGCCCCGGCGCAAAGTGAAACCGGTTGCAAGCACGTCAATGACCGTAAGCTGTGCCAGACGCGACACCATCGGCATGTACATGTCGGTGTCCTCGGGCACGTCGAGCGTGATGGCGAGCGTTGCCTCTCGCGCCAGCGGCGTGCCCGCCGTCGTCAGGGCGATCACCATGGCGTCGTTTTCACGCGCCAGCTGCGCCAGCTCAACCTGGCTCTTAGTGCGCCCGGTGTGTGAGATCAGGACCACCACATCATTTTCACTGCAGTTCATACAGCTCATGCGTTGCAGCACGATGTCATCGGAATAGATCACCGGCACGTTAAAGCGGAAAAATTTGTTCATGGCATCATGCGCAACGGCGGCCGAAGAGCCAAGACCAAAGAAGGCGATACGCTTGGCCTGCGTCAGCAAATCCACCGCGCGGTTCACCGAACTCATCTCCAGCGACTGGCGGACGTGGTCGAGCGTCGCCATGGCGGACTCAAATATTTTCGTCGTGTATGCATCAACGCTGTCGTCTTCATCGACATTGCGATTAACATAGGGCGTGCCGTTTGCCAGGCTTTGGGCAAGATGCAGTTTAAAATCAGGGAAGCCGCGCGTTTCAAGGCTTCTGCAGAACCGGTTAACCGTCGGTTCGCTAACGCCCGATTCCTGAGCCAGAGCGGCGATGCTTGAATGAATCGCCTGAGCGGGAGAGGCGAGAATAACTTCAGCCACTTTTCGCTCGGATTTGCTAAGGTGTTCCAGTTGAAACTGGATTTTTTCCAGCATGTTCATTGTTAACAGGGCGCTCGTGGGGGAAGAAACGATTTCATGAATAGATGAAATCCTGATTCGATTTAGCCGATATTACCCCCGTGCTTTCCTAAAGGGTAACAGCCGACGTGAAAAGTTGTTGTTTTTTTTCATTACTTGATCGATGTCGGATTTTACAGCGGTCCATCAGAACAAAGATTCAGCGGTGTTTAGGTCATTGCTGAGGCGAGCGGGCTTGAACCCGCAAAAACCGCGGTATCGCACGCGACGTTAAGCGCTAATGGTTTCAGGAATGACGTAAAAGCAGTACAGTGCATTGTAATAAAATTACAACGATACCTGGCAGAAGTACCAGGTGATCCAACTGAGGAGAATGACATGGCGGTAACGCAAACAGCCCAGGCATGTGACCTGGTCATTTTCGGCGCGAAAGGCGATCTTGCACGCCGTAAATTGCTGCCTTCCCTGTATCAACTGGAGAAAGCGGGCCAGCTTCATCCGGATACCCGTATCCTGGGCGTAGGGCGCGCCGACTGGGACAAGGACGCTTATACAAAAGTCGTGCGCGAGGCGCTCGAAACTTTCATGAAAGAGAAAATTGATGAAAGCTTGTGGGATACGCTGAGCGGTCGCCTGGACTTCTGTAACCTGGACGTGAACGAGGTGAGTGCCTTTACCCGACTGGGCGACATGCTGGATCAGAAAAATCGCGTCACCATTAACTATTTCGCGATGCCGCCGAGCACCTTCGGCGCCATCTGCAAAGGGCTTGGCGAAGCGAAGCTTAATGCCAAACCCGCGCGCGTGGTCATGGAGAAGCCGCTGGGGACCTCGCTTGCGACCTCACGTGAAATCAATGATCAGGTGGGCGAATACTTCGAAGAGTGCCAGGTCTACCGTATCGACCATTACCTCGGCAAAGAGACGGTGCTGAACCTGCTGGCGCTGCGTTTTTCTAACTCCCTGTTCGTGAACAACTGGGACAACCGCACCATCGACCACGTGGAAATCACCGTGGCGGAAGAGGTGGGGATTGAGGGTCGCTGGGGTTACTTCGACCAGGCCGGTCAGATGCGCGACATGATCCAGAACCACCTCCTGCAAATTCTGTGCATGATTGCGATGTCACCTCCGTCAGATCTGACGGCGGACAGCATTCGTGACGCAAAAGTGAAGGTGCTGAAATCACTGCGTCGTATTGACCGCTCAAACGTGCGCGAGAAGACCGTTCGCGGCCAGTACACCGCCGGGTTTGCCCAGGGCAAAAAAGTGCCTGGCTATCTGGAAGAAGAGGGCGCGAACAAGGCCAGCAACACCGAGACGTTTGTGGCGATCCGCGTGGATATCGACGACTGGCGCTGGGCGGGCGTGCCGTTCTACCTGCGTACCGGGAAACGTCTGCCGGCGAAATGCTCTGAAGTGGTGGTCTATTTCAAGAACCCGGAGCTGAACCTGTTCAAAGAGTCCTGGCAGGAGCTGCCGCAGAACAAGCTTACCATCCGCCTGCAGCCGGACGAGGGCGTGGATATCCAGATCCTGAACAAAGTGCCGGGGCTGGATCACAAGCACAACCTGCAGACCACCAAGCTGGATCTGAGCTACTCCGAAACCTTCAATGAAACGCACCTGGCGGATGCTTACGAGCGCCTGCTGCTGGAAACCATGCGCGGTATTCAGGCGCTGTTCGTCCGCCGCGACGAAGTGGAAGAGGCGTGGAAATGGGTCGACTCCATCACCGAAGCCTGGGCTGCCGATCAGGACGCGCCTAAGCCGTATCAGGCAGGCACCTGGGGACCTGTCGCCTCCGTGGCGATGATCACCCGCGATGGCCGCTCCTGGAACGAGTTCGAGTAAGCGCCTTCTCTAGCCCAAAGGTGTTATTTTACCGGTAACATGATCTAACACAGAAAGTGGCACATTTTTAATCTTTTAAGCTCCGCGTGGATTCACCCGCGGAGCTTTTTTTATTACACTGCCGGAAGTGATTTTGCCCCTGAGCTCCGGACACCAAGCGTTTCAGCGTTGTTAACAACTGCCAGCGACTTTGTAAACTCCCGAGCCCGGACAGATAAATTAGAGGAGCTTTTATGAATCCGACATTGTTACGCGTAACACAACGCATTGCAGAGCGCTCGAAAGAGACCCGTTCTGCCTACCTCGCCCGTATTGAACAAGCGAAGAGTGAGACGGTCCACCGCTCCCAGCTGGCCTGTGGTAACCTGGCTCACGGCTTCGCCGCCTGCCAGCCTGGGGATAAAGACGCGCTGAAAAGCATGCTGCGTAACAATATCGCCATCATCACCTCCTATAACGACATGCTCTCTGCGCATCAGCCGTACGAAGTTTATCCAGACATCATTCGTAAAGCGCTGCACAGCGTCAACGCGGTGGGGCAGGTCGCAGGCGGTGTACCGGCCATGTGCGATGGCGTCACGCAGGGGCAGGACGGAATGGAGTTGTCTCTCCTGAGCCGCGAAGTGATCGCGATGTCTGCGGCGGTGGGCCTGTCGCACAACATGTTTGACGGGGCGCTGTACCTCGGCGTGTGCGACAAGATCGTGCCGGGCCTGGTAATGGCGGCACTGTCGTTTGGCCATCTGCCTGCGATCTTCGTGCCGTCTGGCCCGATGGCAAGCGGCCTGCCAAATAAAGAAAAAGTGCGTATCCGCCAGCTGTATGCAGAGGGCAAAGCTGACCGTCAGGCGCTGCTGGAGGCGGAAGCCGCGTCCTATCACGCACCGGGCACCTGCACCTTCTACGGTACGGCCAACACCAACCAGATGGTCGTGGAGTTCATGGGCATGCAGCTTCCCGGCTCCTCCTTTATCCAGCCGGATGCGCCGCTGCGTCAGGCGCTGACCGAAGCGGCGGCTCGTCAGGTGACGCGTCTGACCGGCAACGGCAACGCGTGGATGCCGATGGGTAAAATGGTCGACGAGAAAGTTATCGTCAACGGCATCGTCGCGCTGCTGGCAACGGGCGGGTCAACCAACCACACCATGCACCTGGTGGCGATGGCGCGCGCGGCGGGCATTCTGATCAACTGGGATGACTTCTCCGACATCTCATCCGTGGTGCCGCTGCTGGCGCGCCTCTATCCAAACGGTCCGGCAGATATCAACCACTTCCAGGCGGCCGGTGGCGTACCGGTGCTGATGCGTGAGCTGCTGAAAGGCGGCCTGCTGCATGAAGACGTGAACACGGTGGCGGGCTTTGGCCTGCAGCGCTATACCCTGGAACCGTGGCTGAACAACGGCGAGCTGGACTGGCGCGACGGGGCGAACGCCTCGCTGGATGCGCAGGTGATTGCCGCTATCGATAAGCCGTTCTCACCGCACGGCGGCACCAAAGTGCTGAGCGGTAACCTCGGGCGGGCGGTGATGAAAACCTCTGCGGTCCCGGAAGAGAACCAGATTATCGAAGCCCCGGCGGTGGTATTTGAAAGCCAGCACGACGTTCTGCCCGCCTTTGATGCCGGTCTTCTCGACAAAGACTGCGTGGTGGTGGTGCGCCATCAGGGGCCAAAAGCCAACGGAATGCCAGAATTACATAAACTTATGCCGCCGCTTGGTGTATTATTGGACCGCCGTTTCAAAATTGCGCTGGTGACCGATGGACGCCTCTCTGGCGCATCGGGTAAAGTACCTTCAGCGATTCACGTTACCCCGGAAGCCTACGATGGCGGCCTGCTGGCGAAAGTCCGCGATGGCGACATCATCCGCGTGAACGGTCAAACGGGTGAACTCACCCTGCTGGTCGATGAGGCAGAGCTGGCGGCACGTAAGCCGCACATTCCTGACCTGAGCGCGTCGCGCGTGGGCACCGGCCGTGAAATGTTTGGCGCGCTGCGTGAAAAACTGTCCGGCGCGGAGCAGGGCGCAACCTGTATTACGTTTTAAGACGACTTGATTTTAACGATCTGGCGAGAGAAAACTCTGATGAAAAACTGGAAAACAAGTGCAGAAGCAATCCTGACCACGGGCCCCGTCGTGCCGGTTATCGTGGTGAATAAACTGGAGCACGCCGTTCCGATGGCGAAAGCTCTGGTCGCGGGCGGCGTTCGCGTTCTGGAAGTCACGCTGCGCACCGCCTGCGCGATGGACGCAATCCGCGCCATCGCAAAAGAGGTGCCGGACGCCATCATCGGTGCGGGTACCGTTCTGAATGCACAGCAGCTGGCTGAAGTAACGGAAGCAGGCGCACAGTTCGCTATCAGCCCGGGCCTGACCGAGCCGCTGCTGAAAGCCGCGACCGAAGGCACTATTCCTCTGATCCCGGGTATCAGCACCGTATCTGAGCTGATGCTGGGCATGGACTACGGTTTGAAAGAGTTCAAATTCTTCCCGGCGGAAGCTAACGGCGGTACCAAAGCGCTGCAGGCGATCGCAGGCCCGTTCTCCCAGGTTCGTTTCTGCCCAACCGGCGGGATCTCCCCGGCGAACTACCGTGACTACCTGGCGCTGAAAAGCGTGCTGTGCATCGGCGGCTCATGGCTGGTTCCGGCAGATGCGCTGGAAGCAGGCGACTGGGACCGCATCACCAGGCTGGCTCGTGAAGCGGTTGAAGGTGCGAAGCAGTAAGCCGTTGACGCTATGAAAAACGGGCCTTCTGGCCCGTTTTTTTATCCTGTCACTTTCACATTCGCCGCGGCAGTTTTCGCTCTCGCCACGGCATCGTCTACCGTTTCGCCAGTGGCTAACGCCACGCCCAGGCGACGAATACCCTCGATCTCCGGCTTCCCGAACAGACGAAGCTGCAAGCCCGCGCCAAGCGCATTTTCAACGTTATCAAACATAACGTTCTGGCTGGTTAATCGGGGGAGGATCACCGCCGACGCCGCCGGGCCGTACTGACGAATGCCGCCAACGGGCAGGCCGAGGAAGGCGCGCACGTGCAGCGCGAACTCAGAGAGATCCTGAGAGATCAGCGTGACCATGCCGGTATCGTGAGGGCGAGGGGAGACTTCGCTGAAGATCACCTCATCACCGCACACAAACAGCTCCACGCCGAACAGGCCGTAGCCGCCCAGCGCCAGCACGGTTTTACGGGCGATCTCCCGGGCGCGCTCCAGCGCCAGAGCGCTCATCCGCTGCGGCTGCCACGACTCACGGTAGTCGCCGTCTTCCTGACGGTGACCAATGGCGTCGCAGAAGTGAACCCCGTCCACAGCGCTGACGGTCAGCAGGGTAATTTCGAAATCAAACTTCACCACGCCTTCGACGATAACCCGGCCGGCACCGGCGCGCCCGCCCTGCTGGGCGTAGTCCCAGGCCTGGTCCAGCGTGCTGTCGTCGCGGATAAAGCTCTGTCCTTTCCCGGAGGAGCTCATCACCGGCTTAATGATGCACGGGTAGCCAATCTCCGCGACGGCCTTCAGGAACTCGCCTTTATCGCCAGCAAAACGGTAGCTGGAGGTTGGGAGGTGCAGCTCTTCCGCCGCCAGGCGACGGATCCCCTCCCGGTTCATGGTCAGCTTTGCGGCGCTGGCGCTGGGCACCACGCGCTGGCCTTCCTGCTCAAGGGCGATGAGCGTGTCGGTGGCAATGGCTTCAATTTCGGGCACCACGAAATCCGGCCGCTCTTTGGCAATCAGCGCACGCAGCGTATCGCCATCCAGCATGTTGACCGCATATGAACGATGGGCAACGTGCATCGCAGGGGCATCGGGATACCGATCAACGGCAATCACTTCAACGCCTAAACGCTGGCACTCTATGGCGACCTCTTTTCCCAGCTCTCCCGATCCCAACAGCATTACGCGCGTCGCTGCAGGTCGCAGCGCGGTTCCTAAACGAGTCATAATCATCCCCCTGAAAAAGTTGCGCGCAGTATAAACGAAAACGTCTGCGTATGTCTTGCCGGGGGCCAGGAGAGCGGCAAGAAATTTGCGCTTCTTTAGCAGTGCCAGACATTTCCTGACGTCCGCTCGCTTAGTCTGTGGAGCATATGCACCGTTAAGTGAGGGAAATCATGTCAGGTTGGTTGAATCAGTTGCAATCCATGCTGGGCCAGAAAGCAGGGGGCTCCGGCGAACAGGGTCTGAGCAAGCTGCTGGTACCCGGTGCGCTCGGCGGGCTGGCAGGCCTGCTGGTGGCGAATAAATCATCGCGCAAGCTGCTGGCTAAATACGGCACCGGCGCGCTGCTCGCGGGCGGCGGGGCCATTGCGGGCACCGTGCTGTGGAACAAATATAAGGACAAAGTGCGCACCGCGCATCAGGACGAGCCGCAGTACGGGCAGCAGATCTCGCCGCTGGATATCCGCACGGAGCGGCTTATTCTGGCGCTGGTGTTTGCCGCGAAAAGCGACGGTCATATTGACGACAAAGAACGTACCGCCATTGAGCAGCAGCTGCGTGAAGCGGGCGTAGAAGAGCAGGGCAGAACGCTGGTTGCGCAGGCTATCGAACAGCCGCTCGATCCCCAGCGTCTGGCGCTCAGCGTGAAGAACGAGGAGGAGGCGCTTGAGCTCTATTTCCTGAGCTGTGCCGCCATCGATGTCGATCACTTTATGGAGCGTAGCTACCTCAACGCGCTGGGCGATGCGCTGAAAATTCCTCAGGACGTCCGGGAGGGCATTGAAAAGGATATTCAGCAGCAAAAACAGACGCTACAGGGCGTGTAATTCCCGCGAGTTGCCACGTTTCGCTTGCATCATGCGTGGGTTTTGCCAACCTTATAGGGTGTAAAACTCAAAAGAAAAGTGACATGCCACCGAAAGCCCTACGTACTCCTTATGCGATCACCACGCATGGCGATACGCGTATAGACAATTATTACTGGCTGCGGGACGATTCGCGTTCCCGGCCAGAGGTGCTCGACTATCTGCACCAGGAAAATGACTATGGCCGCACGGTCATGTCCAGCCAGCAGGTGCTGCAGGATCGGCTGCTTAACGAGATGGTTCAGCGCGTCCCCCAGCGCGACGTCTCCGCGCCCTGGACCAAAAATGGTTACCGCTACCGCCACATCTATGAGCCAGGCAATGAATACCCCATCTATCAGCGCCAGTCGGTGCTGAGCGCCGAGTGGGATGAATGGGATATTCTGCTTGATGCCAACCAGCGCGCGGCCCACAGCGAGTTTTATACGCTGGGCGGCATGTCCATCTCCCCGGACAACGCGATCATGGCGCTGGCGGAAGATTACCTCTCCCGCCGCCAGTACGGTCTGCGCTTCCGTAACCTGGAATCGGGAAACTGGTATCCGGAAATGCTGGAGAACGTCTCCCCGGATTTTGTCTGGGCCAATGATTCGGAAACGGTTTACTACGTCAAAAAGCACGCCTCCACGCTGCTGTCGTATCAGGTCTGGCGCCATACGGTGGGTACAGCCTCCGCCGACGACGAGCTGGTGTATGAAGAGACGGACGAGACGTTTTACGTCAGTTTGCACAAAACATCGTCGCGCCACTACGTGATTATCCACCTCGCCAGCGCGACCACCTCCGAAGTCCTGCTGCTGGACGCAGAGCTGCCCGACGCGCAGCCGCTGTGCTTCCTGCCGCGCCGCAAAGATCACGAGTACAGCCTGGATCATTTCCAGCACAGCTTCTACCTGCGCTCCAACCGGGAAGGGAAAAACTTTGGGCTTTACAAAACCAAGGTGCGCGATGAGCGCAAATGGGAAGTGCTCATTCCGGCCAGAGAACAGGTGATGCTGGAAGGCTTTACGCTGTTTACCGACTGGCTGGTGGTGGAGGAGCGTCAGCGAGGCTTGACCAGCATCCGGCAAATCAACCGCAAAACGCGGGAAGTGGTGGGCATTGCGTTCGATGACCCGGCGTACGTGACGTGGATTGGGTTTAACCCTGAGCCCGAGTCGTCCCGCCTGCGCTACGGCTACTCCTCCATGACCACGCCGGACACCCTGTTTGAGCTGGATATGGACACCGGGCAGCGTCAGGTTATTAAGCAGGCGGAGGTAAAAGGCTTTGAGTCCGATAACTACCGCAGCGAACACCTGTGGGTGGCCGCCCGGGATGGTACTGAAGTGCCTGTCTCCCTGGTCTACCATAAAGCGCATTTCAGCAAGGGCAAAAATCCCCTTCTGGTGTACGGCTACGGCTCATACGGATCCAGCATGGATGCGGATTTCAGCGGCAGCAGGCTGAGCCTTCTCGATCGCGGCTTCGTTTACGCCATCGCCCACATCCGGGGCGGCGGCGAGCTGGGCCAGCAATGGTATGAAGACGGCAAATTCCTGCGAAAGAAAAACACGTTTTACGACTACCTGGACGTGTGCGATGCGCTCGTTGCGCAGGGTTATGGCGATCCCGATCTCTGCTTCGGCATGGGAGGAAGCGCGGGCGGCATGCTGATGGGGGCCGCCATCAACCTGCGGCCAGACCGTTTTAAAGGCGTGGTCGCGCAGGTGCCGTTTGTTGACGTGGTCACCACGATGCTGGATGAATCCATCCCGTTAACCACCGGAGAGTTTGAGGAGTGGGGTAATCCTCAGGATGAGACCTACTACCGCTACATGAAAGAGTACAGCCCCTACGATAACGTGGAGGCAAAAGCGTACCCTCATATGCTGGTGACGACCGGCCTGCATGATTCACAGGTGCAGTACTGGGAGCCGGCGAAGTGGGTGGCGAAACTGCGTGAGCTAAAAACCGACGATAATCTGCTGCTGCTCTGTACCGATATGGATTCCGGGCACGGCGGGAAGTCGGGGCGCTTTAAATCCTATGAAGGCGTCGCCCTGGAGTACGCCTTTCTGATCGGCCTGGCGCAGGACACGCTGCCAGGCCAGGCGGCGCGCTAGGCGTCGCCGAGGTAGTGCTTCAGCGTCAGACGCAGCTCCGGGCTCATTCTGTCGAGGTTGTTATACAGCCAGCGCAGGTAGCCCGGATCTTTATCGGCGACTTCCGATACCGGTTTACCGCGGTATTTGCCGAAGGTGAAGGTGGTCAGCAGCGCCGGACGCCCGGTAATGGTCGCCATATCGTCTGGCGTCCAGCCGGAGGTATTCATGATATCAATCAGCAGCGCGGCGGTGATATAGCAGTCATACAGCGCCCGGTGGTGGTGCAGCCCCTCCGGCGTGCGGACGCTAAGCTTACGGGATTTATACAGCGCCATGTTGCTGTACTTGATCCCCGGCCACAGACGACGCGCCAGCTTCATGGTGCAAATCCACTCTCCCGGCATCTCCGGCAGCACGCGGCGGTCAAAGCTGGCGTTATGCGCCACGTACCACGGGCTGCCGTAATAGTGCGGGATCACCTCTTCGATCCAGGGTTTATCCACTACCATCGACTCGGTGATGCGATGGATAGCCATCGCCTGCGGGCTGATGGGACGATCGGGCCGCACAAGATGACTCATCGGGTTGACTATTTTTCCATCAACCACGTCGACGGAGGCCACTTCTACTATTCCGCCCTGCAGATCGCAGGTTTCGGTATCGATGACGCGCAGCATTAATCGCTCCTGACCATAAAACGCTTAGCCTAAAGGAATGATATCGCCTTGCCAACCCTGACGACCAAGAGAACCGGTCAGCAGCAGCTCGCCTTTGTCGGCACCGACGATAAGCTGCCCTCTCTCATCCCATAGCGCACTGCCGCCGCGAGCGTTGGCCATAAGCACCGCGATGGCGTATTTGTGCGCGAAGCGCTGCAGCGTATTAACGGACTGCCGCCATCGGCTCTCGCCCACCGCCTGACAGCTGGTGAACAGCGTTGCCTGCGGATCGATATTCGGCGAGTCTGACTGAGCATCGACAATCGTGAGCCGCTTGTCGCCGGGGATAAGGCTCGCGCCGCTGCCCTGCGGATAACGGCGGATCGTATCAAGATGTGGCGTGAAGAGGGCAAGACCTTTAAGACGCTGGCCCTGCTGAAGAAGCGTAAGGCCCGCAATCACCGTGATATTGCGCGAATGCGCAGCATGAAGCAGAGGGGCAAGCTGCACGTCGTCCGGCGGGGCGGGCAGAGCCGTTTCGTCGGGGCCGGTTAATGAGAGTTCGGGAAAGACCAGTAAATTACACGCCTGCCGCGCCGCTTCGTCAATAAACCGGAGGTGGTGCTCAACGTGATCGTCCAGGTTGTGGTGCTGCCGGGCATACTGGGCAGCCGCAATATTCCATCGTGACATCGTGACTTCCTTTTACACTGAGTCGCCGGGATTTAAGAATACACCTAAGTTAATCAGGGTTTTCTTATCCTGCCATAATCAGCGTAAGGAAGTGTAGCGAGATATAAATTATTTAACCTTCGGCTCGTACGGCAAGCGGGAGAGGTTAACGGAGGCGAGACGGTGGGCGATCAGCCGCTCGCGGAACCAGTCGCGCAGATGCGCAGGCTGTTCACGCTCGACAACCTCCGCCACGATGGGCATGTTGTAACGCTCTTTGAACGCCACGCCAGCGGCAGCGAGATCAACATTCACTTTGTCCATCTCGTCCTGAGGAAGGGCGGCAAGATTAATGTTCATTTCCTTCTCCTTGTTATGCGGCGGCAACGTTACCGCGATTGGGTGGCGATGACAAGCGGGCGCGGGATGATCCTCGACTCGCTTATTATACAGAGTTATTCTTTACCAAACAGGCATAACAAAAAGGAATGATTGCGATGAGCTTAACCTCTTCCCGCGCGGCCTGCGCGCTGGCTTTTCTGTTCTCCACGGCCATGACGCCCGCCGCGATGGCCCATGCTCACCTGCAGCAGCAGACGCCCGCTGCAGATTCTACCGTTGCGGCCCCGCAGGCCCTTACGCTGAATTTCTCTGAAGGCATCGAGCCGAATTTTAGCGGCGTAGTGGTCACCGACGCCCGGCAGCGGGCGATTAAAACCGGTGCGGCGAAGCGTGATGAAAAAGACAACGCGCGGCTGATCGTTCCGCTTGAACAGCCGTTGACCGCAGGCGATTACCGGGTCGACTGGCATGTGGTTTCGGTAGACGGCCATAAAACCAAGGGCAGCTACCGCTTCAGCGTGAAATAACATGCTGGCGTTTTTGTATGTGGCGCTGCGCTTCATCCATTTTGGCGCGCTGATGCTGATTTTTGGCAATGCGCTTTACTGCGCCTGGCTCGCCCCCTCATCACTGCAGCGCCTGCTGTTGCGGCGGTTTCAGTCTCAACAACAGTTTGCCGCCTTGATAAGCGCGGTTGCTGCGCTGCTTATGTTTGGCGTCCAGAGCGGGCAGATGGGGAATGGCTGGGGCGACGTGCTGCGCCCGTCCGTGTGGCACGGCGTGCTGGGCACGCAGTTCGGCGGCGTCTGGCTGTGGCAAATGGTTCTGGCGATGCTCACGGCGGGGGTTGCCTGGCTGGCGCCACACAAAGCGTCGCGTCTGCTGCTGCTGGCGATGGGGCAGTTTGTCCTGCTGGCGGGCGTCGGACACGCGGCGATGAACGACGGCGCGGAGGGGGCGCTGCAGCGCCTGAACCATGCGCTGCACCTTCTGTGCGCCGCAGCCTGGCTGGGTGGCCTGCTGCCTTTACTGTTTTGCATGCAGCTGGCGAAGGGGCGCTGGCAAACGGCGGCTATCTACACCATGATGCATTTTTCCCGCGTGGGACATTATGCGGTGGCAGGCGTGCTGCTGACCGGGATCCTCAATACCCTCTTTATTCTTGGGTTTACGCTGCCCTGGCAGACAGACTACGGACAACTTCTGTTGTTCAAATGTGCGCTGGTGGTCATGATGGTGGTAATTGCGCTGGCGAATCGGTATTTTCTGGTGCCACGCTTTCGCCCGGAGGCTGGGCGGGAAAAACAGATTTTTATCAGGATGACACAGGCAGAAGTGGTGCTGGGCGCGCTGGTACTGGCAGCCGTCAGTCTGTTTGCGACCTGGGAACCCTTTTGACAAGGTTAATAAAACATGAAAAAGACAGTACTTTCTCTTTTACTGCTGGCCTGTAGCGCAAGCGCGCTGGCGGCACCGCAGGTCATTACCGTTAGCCGCTTCGAAGTGGGTAAAGATAAATGGGCCTTTAACCGCGAAGAGGTTATGCTCACCTGCCGTCCCGGCCATGCGCTGTACGCGATTAACCCAAGCACGCTGGTGCAGTACCCGCTAAACGACGTCGCGCAGCAGCAGGTTGCCAGCGGCAAAAGTAACGGCCAGCCGATTAGCGTGATTCAGATTGATGACCCGTCCAGGCCGGGTCAGAAGATGAGTCTTGCTCCCTTTATCGAGCGAGCCGATAGCCTCTGCTAGCCTTTTGGTTTCCAATAAAAAACCGCAGGCGCTTGCGAAAGCTCTGCGGTTTTTTTTCGTTTGATGATGTTCTGGCGCTTTTTTTCAGGCCACTTTTACTGTGGACTGGAAAACCTGGCGTCGTCATCTATTCTTAAAGGGCAAGGCGATTTTAGCCTGCATTAATGCCAACTTTTAGCGCACGGCTCTCTCCCAAGAGCCATTTCCCTGGACCGAATACAGGAATCGTATTCGGTCTCTTTTTATCTATTTGTTTCTCAAGGATTTTTTCGGTCTCAGCACGAAATTCCCCGAAAATTACTCGAATATTCCATATCCTGTCTAAACCATAACATACTCTGCACCGCGTGCGTCCAGGTATTTTTTGGTCATTGTTAAATTTTTGTGGCCTAGTAAACGCTGAGCAAATTCTTCTCCGCGCTCCTTTTCATATAGCCTGCTCGCCAGGCTTCTGATCTCATGGAAAGGCGGTGGGTTAGGCCCGAATTTTAACCCGGTCGAATCCCTTATCTCTGCGAACGCCTGGGTAAGACCGTCAGGCGTTAGCGGCCCCGGCTTTCTTCCACCGCGGCGAACCGGCGAATAAAGCATGAAGTCGGAAGGGTTATTTACCCGGCATCGCTCAATGACATCCTGCAACACAAGCCCGGCGACGTCCAGCCTCAAATCAAGGGGAAGCGCCAGTTTGTGACCTGTTTTCTCCTGAGTAACGAAAAGCCTCCCGTCTTTAATATCACTGAACCTGAACAGTGAGATATCCTCCCGCCGCTGGCCGGTGACCAGCGCCAGATCGCATGCGTTTGGCGCCCAGTCAGAATGGGTTAACGCGGCCTGGCGGATGATGGTGAATTGTTCGAGCAACAGGCGCTCTCGCTTAACTTTCGGCGTCGGCGTTCGCGTCGGCTCGGCCGGATTCCTGTCGACATGGCCTTCTACGATGGCCTCCCTGAAGATGTCCATTAAGACAGAACGCAGCCCGGAAGCCATGCTCTTTTTATCGCAGAGAATGTACGATTCAAGAAATGAGGCAATATCCTTTGTCGTGACCGAAGCGAGGGGAATTTTGCCGAACTCTTCCTTTATGGTGGCGATCTGGTTTCGCCTGACCTTCATCGTGTTTGGTTTCAGCTCGCGACGCTCGAGAATTACCTCGTAACGCTCCAGCCATGCAGCCACTGTGAAGGTGGGCACGTCTTTTATGCGATCCAGGAGAGACGAGGGGAGGTAATTCTGGTCGATGTAGTTGTTGGCCTCAATGGCCTGGGCAACAGCGTCCTTGCGATCAATCCGGCCAAGAGATATCTCCTGCCCGGTCACCGGATTGCGCCAGCTGTATAGTCTGTCTCTTTTACGATAGGTCAGGTTACGGGGCAGGTTAGCGTCGTAACGTACTGGCCTTTTCGCCATGAGTCAGTCTCTCCAGTAAGGTGCCGCCGGACGGCAGTTTGGTGTGTTTCGGTTTAGCTCGTAGATTCTTCTTGCGCGGATCCACGTAGATAGCGTCAGGCTGAACCTTATATTCCTTTCCGTGCAGCTCCGGCGCGGGATAAATTCGCCCCTCCCGCGTCCATCGACGCAGAGTAGAAAGTGAGGGGGGAGTCGTGTAGACCTCAGCAGCCCATTCCTGCAAATTGAGAAGCTTAGCCATGAGAACTCCTTAGCCGCCAGGCATTATATGCGAGGCTGCGTTGACGTGTTGATTAATCGAAATCAGATAAGAAAAAACCGCCCGTAGGCGGTGAGATTTAGTTGTTAGTGGTTGTAAATATTACTTTATTTTCAGTGCCCTTTTAGCTTCCTGCACAAGCCCATCCAGTAATGTTTCTGATGCCCCAAGATCTGCTTCAGCGCCATCCAGGGAATTTATTGCATCATCCCTATAGTCTGAGCGAGTTTCTGCTCTCATTTTGACAAAATCATTCAACAACTTAGATGCTTTTGGGGTTAACGTAAAATCAGAAAGTTGAGCTATTCGCTCAAGTTCCTGTATATCCTCCCAATAAAGGTCTGTGAGTAACTTTTCCTGTTCAGGAGGGTGTCTGTTAAACGTTTCATCTTGTTCCTGCGTGAGGCTATATTCTAGATTCAGAAAATAGCGGTCAGTCATTTTGACCCTATATGCTTTATCGATTACATCGGTGAATGAGGCCAGTCGTTTTTCCCACCACTTTTCTTTGTAAAATCGATTGAGGGCAAATTTAGCGGTTAAGAATGCAGCTACAATACCGGTTACCAGCCCAATGATTATTTTTGAAGTTAGGTCGTAATAATCGAACTCATTTCCACTCATGAGCATATCCTTGTAAATGTTAGTAGGATCCAAGAAAACACTATCTGCATATTACTTCACCTGAAAATTTTTAACTTCAACTCAATCTCTTCTTGGCCTGTCTCTTATACACATCTCCGAGCCCACGAGACAGGCAGAAATCTCG
>CAMKZP010000017.1 GCA_946477805.1 uncultured Enterobacter sp. | reverse complement strand
GGGCTCGGAGATGTGTATAAGAGACAGGTACTGACGCGCAGCTCCCCCCGCTCCTGAATGGCGGCGATACGGTTTTCGGCTTTGCCGAACCAGGGGATAGAAGGCCAGAGGGCCACTGCCAGCAGCAACGTAACAATGCCGATGAGCAGATAATTAATCTTTAATTTTTTCAATTAGTTAATTCTCTGCGACGCCGGTTGCCTCAGTTTGCTGTAGCCATGTTAAGAATAAGGTTGCCATTGATTGAGCGGCATTTTGCGCAAACTTGCGCCAGTTGGCAACCAATTAGAGAGACAGGTCACATCTATTGTTAAATGTCTTTGCCGATTTTATTTCGACGCAAACGGTTTCGTCGGCGCTCAGGATTCTCTATAATGACGCTCGTTTTCCCCCCTTGCGCACACTGTAAGCGCCCCGGCGCTTCGAAGACGAGAGACTTATGATGGAAATTCTGCGTGGTTCGCCTGCACTGTCTGCCTTCCGTATTAACAAACTGCTGGCACGTTTTCAGGCAGCCGACCTTCCGGTAAGCAATATTTACGCTGAGTATGTCCATTTTGCTGACCTGAATGCCCCCCTGAATGCAGAGGAGCGCGAACAGCTGGAACGCCTGCTCAAGTACGGCCCAAGCCTGAGCAGCCACACGCCTGGCGGCAAACTGATCCTTGCGACGCCGCGTCCGGGCACCATCTCCCCCTGGTCTTCTAAAGCCACCGACATCGCCCACAACTGCGGCCTGAGCCAGATTAACCGCCTTGAGCGCGGCGTGGCGTACTACGTCGAAGCCTCGACCCTGAGCGACGCGCAGTGGCAGGTCGTCACGGCCGAACTGCACGACCGCATGATGGAGAGCGTGTTCGCCTCTCTGGACGACGCGCAGCAGCTTTTTTCGCACCATCAGCCCGCGCCGGTACAAAGCGTTGATCTGCTCGGACAGGGCCGTCAGGCGCTGATTGACGCCAACCTGCGTCTGGGCCTGGCGCTGGCAGAAGACGAAATTGACTACCTGCATGACGCGTTCGTTAAGCTCAACCGCAACCCGAACGACATCGAGCTCTACATGTTCGCGCAGGCCAACTCCGAGCACTGTCGTCATAAGATTTTCAACGCCGACTGGATCATCGACGGCGAACAGCAGCCGAAGTCGCTGTTCAAAATGATCAAAAACACCATGGAGAAAACCCCTGACCACGTGCTGTCTGCTTACAAAGACAACGCCGCGGTGATGGAAGGTTCCGAGGTGGGCCGCTTCTTCGCCGATCGCGAAGCAGGGCGCTACGACTTCCATCAGGAGCCGACGCATATCCTGATGAAAGTGGAAACTCACAACCACCCGACGGCAATCTCTCCGTGGCCGGGTGCGGCGACCGGTTCCGGCGGTGAGATCCGTGACGAAGGTGCAACCGGTCGCGGGGCTAAACCGAAGGCGGGTCTGGTCGGCTTTTCCGTTTCCAACCTGCGCATCCCGGGCTTTGAGCAGCCGTGGGAAGAGGACTTCGGCAAGCCAGAACGCATCGTAACCGCGCTGGATATCATGACCGAGGGCCCGCTGGGCGGCGCGGCGTTTAACAACGAATTTGGCCGTCCGGCGCTGAACGGCTACTTCCGCACCTATGAAGAGAAAGTGGACAGCCACAACGGTGAAGAGCTGCGCGGCAACCACAGCCCGATCATGCTGACAGGCCGGATCGGCAACATCCGCGCCGATCACGTGCAGAAAGGCGAGATCGCGGTGGGCGCGAAGCTGATCGTGCTCGGCGGCCCGGCGATGAACATTGGCCTGGGCGGCGGAGCGGCGTCATCTATGGCCTCCGGCCAGTCTGATGCCGACCTCGACTTCGCCTCCGTCCAGCGCGACAACCCGGAGATGGAGCGTCGCTGCCAGGAGGTCATCGACCGCTGCTGGCAGCTCGGCGATGCTAACCCGATCCTGTTCATCCACGACGTGGGCGCGGGCGGTCTCTCTAACGCCATGCCGGAGCTGGTGAGCGACGGCGGTCGCGGCGGCCGCTTCAACCTGCGCGACATCCTGAACGATGAGCCAGGCATGAGCCCGCTGGAAATCTGGTGTAACGAATCTCAGGAGCGCTACGTGATGGCGGTTGCGGCCGATCAGCTGCCGCTGTTTGACGAACTGTGCCGCCGCGAGCGTGCGCCGTATGCCGTGATCGGTGAAGCCACCGAAGCGCTGCACCTCTCCCTGAGCGACACCCATTTCGACAACCAGCCTATTGACCTGCCGCTGGACGTGCTGCTCGGCAAAACGCCGAAGATGACCCGCGATGTACAAACCCGCAAAGCGGCGGGCAAAGCGCTGGATCGTCAGGGCATTACCGTGGCCGATGCGGTTAACCGCGTGCTGCACCTGCCCGCCGTGGCGGAGAAAACCTTCCTTGTGACCATCGGCGACCGCACCGTGACCGGCATGGTTTCGCGCGATCAGATGGTCGGTCCGTGGCAGATCCCGGTGGCAAACTGCGCCGTGACCACCGCAAGCCTCGACAGCTACTACGGCGAAGCGATGGCGCTGGGCGAACGTACCCCGGTAGCGCTGCTTGACTTCGCCGCCTCTGCCCGTCTGGCGGTGGGTGAAGCGCTGACCAACATCGCCGCGACGCAGATTGGCGACATCAAACGCATCAAGCTCTCCGCAAACTGGATGGCCGCAGCCGGCCACCCGGGTGAAGATGCCGGACTGTACGAAGCTGTGAAAGCGGTGGGCGAGGAGCTGTGTCCAGCCCTCGGCCTGACCATTCCGGTGGGTAAAGACTCTATGTCGATGAAAACCCGCTGGCAGGAAGGCAGCGAGCAGCGCGAGATGACCTCTCCGCTGTCGCTGGTGATCACCGCGTTTGCGCGCGTGGAGGACGTGCGTCATACCGTTACGCCTCAGCTCTCTACCGAAGACAACGCCCTGCTGCTGATTGACCTGGGTAAAGGCCATAACGCGCTGGGCGCAACCGCGCTGGCGCAGGTATACCGTCAACTCGGCGATAAGCCAGCCGACGTGCGCGACGTCGCCCAGTTAAAAGGCTTTTACGACGCGATTCAGGCGCTGGTGGCGCAGCGTAAGCTGCTGGCCTATCACGACCGTTCCGACGGCGGCCTGCTGGTTACGCTGGCAGAGATGGCCTTCACCGGCCACTGCGGCGTGGAAGCGAACATCGCAACCCTTGGCGACGATCGCCTGGCCGCGCTGTTTAACGAAGAGCTGGGCGCGGTCATTCAGGTGCGCGCGGCAGATCGCGACGCGGTGGAAGCCATTCTGGCGAAGCACGCCCTGGCGGACTGCGTGCATTATCTGGGTAAAGCAGTGCAGGGCGACCGCTTCGTGATTGAAGCAGACGGTCGCGCGGTGTTCAGCGAAAGCCGCACGACGCTGCGCATGTGGTGGGCGGAAACCACCTGGCAGATGCAGCGCCTGCGTGATAATCCGGAATGTGCCGATCAGGAGCATAACGCCAAGGCGAACGACAGCGATCCGGGCCTGAACGTGAAGCTCTCTTTTGATATCAGCGACGACATCGCGGCACCGTACATTGCGACCGGCGCGCGTCCGAAAGTGGCCGTGCTGCGCGAGCAGGGCGTTAACTCCCACGTTGAGATGGCGGCAGCCTTCCACCGTGCAGGCTTTGACGCCATCGACGTTCACATGAGCGACCTGCTGGCCGGGCGTACCGGTCTGGACGATTTCCAGGCGCTGGTGGCCTGCGGCGGTTTCTCCTACGGCGACGTGCTGGGCGCGGGCGAGGGCTGGGCGAAGTCGATCCTGTTCAATTCCCGCGTGCGCGACGAGTTCGAAACCTTCTTCCACCGTCCGCAGACGCTGGCGCTGGGCGTGTGCAACGGCTGCCAGATGATGTCCAACCTGCGCGAGCTGATCCCGGGCAGCGATGCCTGGCCGCGCTTTGTGCGTAACCAGTCTGACCGCTTTGAAGCGCGCTTTAGCCTGGTGGAAGTAACGCAAAGCCCGTCCCTGCTGCTGCAGGGCATGGTGGGCTCTCAGATGCCCATCGCGGTTTCCCACGGTGAAGGTCAGGTAGAAGTGCGCAATGCCGCGCACCTGGCGCAACTCGAAAGCAAAGGGCTGGTGGCGCTGCGCTTTGTCGATAACCTCGGCAAGGTAACGGAAACCTACCCGGCTAACCCGAACGGTTCGGTGAACGGTATTACCGCGGTCACCAGCGAAAGCGGCCGCGCGACCATTATGATGCCGCACCCGGAACGCGTGTTCCGTACGGTGAGCAACTCGTGGCACCCGGAAAACTGGGGCGAGGACAGCCCGTGGATGCGTATTTTCCGCAACGCGCGTAAGCAGCTGGGTTAAGTTATAACCCCCTGGCCCTTCCAGGCCCGGTAGGCGCATGCGCCACCGGGCTTTTTTATACGTGTCGCAAAACCGCGACAAAGCCCTCATTTATATGTCTCCAAATGGAGACATATAAACCATTGATTTTTAAGAGGGTGATTGGCTTCCTCTTAAGGTGTTGCTAATTTGCGACACTTAGCCAGAAAACCATTCATCAGACAATTAATGCGTTTCGATTATAAAATTGTTATTTATCATAAAGATAATATATTGTTTTGAATTCTGGCACGGACGTTGCATAATAATTAGCAGTGGCTCATTCACCCTCTTATGTCAGCCCCTTCGGGACGCGCTACATAAACTTCGAATGACGCACAAACAGGTGCCTGCCGTCCAACTACTGATCATAGCAATGCTTTATCAGGCCAGGGCGAAACGTCGAGTAAGGCACCGCCTCATTTCACAACAAAGCCGGGTTTTTACCCGGCTTTGTTGTATCCGAAGGGCAGACTCAGTTACGCTCTCATCAAACCCACATTAAGAGAGTAATGTGTTGAAACGCTGGCCCGCTTTCCCCCGCTCCCTGCGTCAGCTCGTCATGATGGCGTTTCTGCTGATCCTGCTGCCCCTGCTGGTTCTGGCATGGCAAGCATGGCAAAGCCTGAACGCCCTGAGCGCCCAGGCGGCCTTAACGAACCGCACCACGCTGATTGACGCCAGGCGCAGCGAAGCGATGACCAACGCCGCGCTGGAGATGGAGCGCAGCTATCGCCAGTACTGCGTGCTGGACGACCGCACTCTGGAGAAGGTCTATCAAAACCAGCGCAAGCGCTACAGCGAAATGCTGGATGCGCATGCGGGCGTTCTGCCGGATGACAAACTCTACCAGGCGCTACGTCAGGATTTAAACGATCTGGCGCAGCTGCAGTGTAAAAATAGTGGCCCGGACGCCGCCGCCGCTGCGCGCCTTGAAGCCTTTGCGAATGCCAATACCGAAATGGTGCAGTCCACCCGCACGGTGATTTTCTCTCGCGGGCAGCAGCTTCAGCAGGAGATTGCCGAGCGCGGCCAGTTCTTTGGCTGGCAGGCGCTGGTGCTGTTCCTGGTCAGCCTCGGGCTGGTGCTGCTGTTTACCCGGATGATTATCGGCCCGGTGAAAGGGATCCAGCGTATGATTAACCGCCTGGGGGAGGGGAAGTCCCTTGGCGATACGGTGGTGTTTAAAGGCCCGCGCGAGCTGCGTTCGGTAGGCCAGCGGATCATCTGGCTTTCAGAGCGTCTGGCGTGGCTGGAAACGCAGCGCCACCAGTTCTTGCGCCATATTTCCCACGAACTCAAAACCCCGCTCGCCAGCATGCGCGAAGGCACGGAGCTGCTGGCCGACGAGGTGGCAGGGCCGCTGAGCCCGGAGCAGAAAGAGATCGTTGAGATTCTCGATGCCAGCAGCCGCAATCTGCAAAAGCTGATTGAGCAGCTGCTGGACTACAACCGCAAGCTGGCGGACGGCGCGGTGGTGCTGGAAAGCGTGGAGATTGAGCCCCTCGTGGATATGGTTATCTCCGCCCACAGCCTGCCAGCACGAGCTAAAATGATGCATACCCAGGTGGATCTTAACGAGCCCGCCTGCCTGGCGGAGCCGATGCTGTTGATGAGCGTGCTGGATAATCTTTATTCCAATGCGGTGCACTATGGTACTGAATCCGGTAACATTTATATTCGAAGCTATTTACAGGGCTCGCGGGTGTTTATCGAGGTGGCCAATACCGGCACCGCGATCCCGGATGATGAAAAAACGATGATTTTCGAGCCCTTTTTCCAGGGAAGTCATCAGCGAAAAGGTGCGGTAAAAGGAAGTGGTCTGGGGCTGAGCATTGCCCGCGACTGCATACGACGCATGCACGGTGAACTCAACATCGTCACGGACGAAGGTTCCGACGTCTGTTTTCGTATCGAACTGCCTCTTGAGCCGGAAAAATCAATGAAATGAATCTATGTCTGGTGAGTATGTCACACGTCTTTTTCCGCGCCATACGCGCGGTGTTTTCCAGCAAAACGTTACGCCTGAGCCTGCCCGGTCTATTTCTGGCGGGATGTGTTTCCCATCCTCCGCAGAGCGCGATCGCCAACAAGCAAGAAGATAAATGGCCGCAAAACCAGCTGGCCGATTTCCTTTCCACCCGCTGCGACGACATCTGGAATTTATCGGGTCATGATGTCGAATCCAACCCGCTGTTCTGGCTGCGCGGCATCGACTGCGCCCAGCGTCTGGCGCCGGTGGACGCCCGGGCGCAGGCGGCGATTCTGGCGGACAATACCTGGCAGGACGCGTTCAAGCGCGGGATCGTGCTGGCGGATGCCAAAATCACCCCCGTTGAGCGTCGCGCGAATATTACCCGTCTCGATACCTTCGTGATGAATATTCCCTCGCAGGTGCGCCCGGTTTATCAACTCTGGCGGGACGGACAGACGCTGCAGCTGCAGCTGTCTGAGGAGCGCTCCCGCTACGGTAAGCTGCAGCAGTCAACGGACGCCGAGCTGGATACGCTGCGCCAGCAGCAGGAGTCTCTGCGCGCCCAGCTTGATACCACTACCCGCAAGCTTGAAAACCTGACCGATATTGAAAGACAGCTCTCGTCGCGTAAATATCAGCCGGGGAGTTCATCCGCCGCCCCGGACGGCGATACGCAAAAACAAGAGGATGTGAAGCATGACGAGCCGTAAACCTGCCCATCTCTTACTGGTTGATGACGATCCGGGGCTGTTAAAGCTGCTGGGGATGCGTCTGGTCAGCGAAGGCTACAGCGTCGTCACCGCTGAAAGCGGGCAGGAGGGGCTTAAAGCGCTCGGCCGCGAGAAGGTTGATCTGGTGATAAGCGATCTGCGGATGGACGAAATGGACGGCATGCAGCTGTTCACTGAGATCCAAAAGCAGCAGCCGGGCATGCCGGTGATCATCCTGACGGCACACGGTTCGATCCCGGATGCGGTGGCCGCGACGCAGCAGGGCGTGTTCAGCTTCCTGACCAAACCGGTGGATAAAGACGCGCTCTACAAGGCCATCGACAGCGCCCTTGAACATGCTGCGCCTTCGGGCGATGAGGCCTGGCGTGAATCTATCGTGACGCGTAGCCCCATCATGCTGCGCCTGCTTGAACAGGCGCGGATGGTTGCGCAGTCGGACGTTAGCGTCCTGATCAACGGCCAGAGCGGGACCGGGAAAGAGATCCTCGCCCAGGCGATCCACAACGCCAGCCCGCGCGCGAAGAATGCCTTCATCGCCATCAACTGCGGCGCTTTGCCGGAGCAGCTGCTGGAGTCAGAGCTGTTTGGCCACGCGCGCGGGGCCTTTACCGGCGCGGTAAGCAGTCGGGAAGGGCTGTTCCAGGCCGCGGAGGGCGGCACCCTGTTCCTCGATGAGATTGGCGATATGCCGGCGCCGCTGCAGGTCAAGCTGCTGCGCGTGCTGCAGGAGCGAAAAGTCAGGCCGCTCGGCAGCAACCGCGATATCGACATCAACGTGCGTATCATCTCCGCCACCCACCGTGATTTACCCAAAGTGATGGCGCGCAACGAATTCCGTGAAGATCTCTACTATCGCCTGAACGTGGTGAACCTGAAGATCCCCGCGCTGGCCGAGCGCGCGGAAGATATCCCCCTGCTGGCAAACCACCTGCTGCGCCAGTCAGCCGATCGTCACAAACCCTTCGTGCGCGCGTTTTCCACCGATGCCATGAAGCGTCTGATGACCGCAGGCTGGCCGGGCAACGTGCGTCAGCTGGTGAACGTGATTGAGCAGTGCGTGGCGCTGACGTCGTCCCCGGTCATCAGCGATGCGCTGGTGGAGCAGGCGCTGGAAGGGGAAAATACGGCGCTGCCGACCTTTGCCGAAGCGCGTAACCAGTTCGAGCTGAACTATCTGCGCAAGCTGCTGCAGATCACCAAAGGCAACGTGACCCACGCGGCGCGAATGGCCGGGCGCAACCGTACCGAGTTCTACAAGCTCCTGTCGCGCCACGAGCTGGAAGCAAACGATTTTAAAGAGTAATGCCGTATGGTACTGTGAGCAATCGATTACGAGGCAGCTTACAGGCAAGAGTTTAAGGACCCACCATGAAAAAGATTGATGCGATTATTAAACCTTTCAAACTGGATGACGTGCGTGAAGCGCTGGCCGAAGTCGGCATTACAGGGATGACGGTGACGGAAGTGAAAGGTTTTGGTCGTCAGAAGGGCCACACCGAGCTGTACCGTGGCGCAGAGTACATGGTCGACTTTCTGCCGAAAGTGAAAATTGAAATCGTGGTCAGCGACGATATCGTGGATACCTGTGTCGATACCATTATCCGCACGGCGCAGACGGGCAAAATCGGCGACGGCAAAATCTTCGTCTTTGACGTCGCGCGCGTGATCCGTATCCGTACCGGTGAAGAAGACGACGCGGCAATTTAACATTACCAACGGTGTAGTAGGCCGGGTAAGGCGCAGCCACCACCCGGCGAAAAAAAAGCCCCTCGAACGAGGAGCTTTTTGCGTTACAGCACCTTGTGCGGCCCGAAACATTCATAATGAATGTTGTCTTTATTCACGCCCAGCTCCACCAGCTGCTTCGCGGCATACTGCATAAACGCCACCGGCCCGCAAACGTAGAACTGCATCTCCGGCGCGCTGAACGCACCTTCCATCTGGCCTAAATTCATCAGCCCTTCGCTGTCGAAGCGTGCGGCCTGGCGGTCAGCGTCCGTCGGCAGGCGATACCAGGTGTGCGCGGTAAAGCGCGGCAGGGACGCCCCGAGCGTTTTCACTTCATCCGCAAAGGCGTGGACGTCGCCGTTTTCAGCTGCGTGGAACCAGTTTACCTGCGCGCCGTGGCTGGATTTTGCCAGCGTATCCAGCATTGCCAGCATCGGCGTTTGCCCCACGCCAGCGGAGATCAGCGTTACCGGCGTATTAGCTTCAACGGCCATGAAGAAATCGCCCGCTGGCGCCGCAAGGTGAACCACGTCGCCGACGTTCGCCGCGCTGTGCAGCCAGGTTGAAACCTGACCGCCGTCCTCGCGTTTCACCGCAATGCGGTAGCCCTTGCCGTTCGGTTTGCGGGTCAAAGAGTACTGGCGGATCTCCTGATGCGGGAAACCTTCGGGCTTCAGCCACACGCCCAGATACTGGCCCGGCTGGTAATCGGCCACCGGCTGGCCGTCAACCGGCTCGAACTCAAAACTGGCGATCAGCGCGCTGCGCGGGGTTTTCTCAACGATGCGGAAGGGGCGGGTGCCTTTCCAGCCGCCGCTCTTGCTGGCGTTTTCGCCGTAGATTTGCGCTTCACGGTTAATGAACACGTTCGCCAGCACGCCGTAGGCTTTGCCCCAGGCGTCCAGCACCTCCTGGCCCGGGCTGAACATTTCGTCCAGCGTTGCCAGCAGGTGGCTGCCCACGATGTTGTACTGCTCGGGCTGGATCTGGAAGCTGGTGTGTTTCTGCGCGATTTTCTCAACTGCGGGCAGCAGAGCCGCCAGGTTTTCGAGATTGCTGGCGTAGGCCGCGATGGCGTTAAACAGGGCTTCGCGCTGATCGCCGTTACGCTGGTTGCTCATGTTGAAAATCTCTTTGAGCTCCGGATTATGCGTGAACATGCGGTCGTAAAAATGGGCGGTCAGCTTAGGGCCGGTTTCTACAAGCAGGGGAATAGTCGATTTAACGGTAGCGATGGTTTGAGCGTCTAACATAGCAGCTTCCTTCAGATGTTACTTTAATGATGTATTTTAAATGCATCTTATAAAAATACCCCTGCAATGTAAATGGTTCTTTGCATCGTGAAAAATATGCATCACAAACCTGAAAAGAAATCCGCTGAAAAGGGGCGGGGCTTTATTGCTCAAACCCTTGCGTGGCGCATAGGAAAACGTTTGCGTAAAATCGTTTGTCAAGACCTGTTATCGCAGAACTATTCAGTTATACTGTTGCCCCTCGTCCATCAGGACTGCCTTTTCAGGCCAAAATTTACTTGTTAGCTGAGTCAGGAGATGCGGATGTTAAAGCGTGAAATGAACATTGCCGATTATGATGCCGAACTGTGGCAGGCTATGGAGCAGGAAAAAGTACGTCAGGAAGAGCACATCGAACTGATCGCCTCCGAGAACTACACCAGCCCGCGCGTGATGCAGGCGCAGGGGTCTCAGCTGACCAACAAATACGCTGAAGGTTACCCGGGCAAGCGCTACTACGGCGGCTGCGAATACGTTGATATCGTTGAGCAACTGGCTATCGACCGTGCCAAAGAGCTGTTTGGCGCAGACTACGCTAACGTCCAGCCGCACTCCGGCTCACAGGCTAACTTTGCGGTATACACCGCGCTGCTGCAGCCGGGCGATACCGTTCTGGGTATGAACCTGGCGCAGGGCGGCCACCTGACTCACGGCTCCCCGGTTAACTTCTCCGGCAAACTGTACAACATCATCCCTTACGGTATTGATGAGTCCGGCAAAATTGACTACGAAGACATGGCGAAGCAGGCCAAAGAGCACAAGCCGAAGATGATCATCGGCGGCTTCTCCGCATACTCCGGCGTGGTTGACTGGGCTAAAATGCGTGAAATCGCCGACAGCATCGGTGCTTACCTGTTCGTTGACATGGCGCACGTTGCGGGGCTGATTGCCGCTGGCGTTTACCCGAACCCGGTTCCTCACGCACACGTTGTAACCACCACCACCCACAAAACCCTGGCGGGCCCACGCGGTGGCCTGATCCTGGCGAAGGGCGGCGACGAAGATCTGTACAAGAAACTGAACTCTGCCGTGTTCCCAAGCGCGCAGGGCGGCCCGCTGATGCACGTTATCGCGGCAAAAGCCGTGGCGCTGAAAGAAGCGATGGAGCCAGAGTTCAAGGTTTACCAGCAGCAGGTTGCTAAGAACGCCAAAGCGATGGTGGAAGTGTTCCTGAACCGCGGCTATAAAGTCGTCTCTGGCGGCACTGAAAACCACCTGTTCCTGCTGGATCTGGTAGATAAAAACCTGACCGGTAAAGAAGCTGACGCAGCCCTGGGCCGCGCCAACATCACCGTGAACAAAAACAGCGTGCCAAACGATCCGAAGAGCCCGTTCGTGACCTCCGGCATCCGCATCGGTTCTCCGGCCGTGACGCGCCGCGGCTTCAAAGAAGCGGAAGTGAAAGAGCTGGCGGGCTGGATGTGTGACGTTCTGGACAACATCAATGACGACGCGGTTATCGAGCGCGTTAAAGGTAAAGTTCTGGATATCTGCGCACGCTTCCCGGTATACGCATAATTCTTCTGCCCTGCAGAAACAAAAAGGCCGCGCTTGCGGCCTTTTTTATGCCTTAACGCCGGTCGAGGGAAATTGCCCCCGGGCCGGTAATCGCCAGCAAAATAAACGCGCCGGCGATACTCACATTCTTATAGAAGTTAATCATGTTCGGCACTACCGCATCTCCGGTCATATCCCAGTAATGATGGCCAATCACCGCCGTTCCCAGCGTGTAGAAGATAAAGAGCACCGCGACAGGGCGGGTGAAAAAGCCCAGCACGATCAGGATGGCGGCGGGAACTTCCATGACGACCGCAATGACGGCTGCCAGCATCGGCATGGGGGCGCCGAGCGAGGTCATATACTGCACGGTGCCGCTAAAGCCCGTTAGTTTCGGATAGCCAAAGATGATAAACAGAACAACGATGGCGATACGGGCAATCAAAAGCAGGAAAGAACGTGAGGAGCCAAAATCGAAATAACGTAAGCTGTTCATGGCAAACGACCTCATCAGGCGATGTAGTTTAAACGTAATACAATTTTGCCGCTCTTGCCATACGCCGACCGGCTGGCAGTGATGTTAATTTATCGTTAATTTATAGCGTGCTAACGACTTGCTAAAGTCCGGGATTAACGCCAGACTATCGCCTCCATTTCGGGAGGGATTCATGGTCTTGCATTCCACGCGCTGGCTGGCGCTCAGCTATTTCACCTACTTCTTTAGCTACGGTATTTTTCTGCCCTTCTGGAGCGTCTGGCTCGCGGGCATTGGCCTGACGCCTGAAACCATCGGCGTCCTGCTGGGGGCAGGGCTGGTGGCGCGTTTTCTGGGCAGCCTGCTGATTGCCCCGCGCGTCAGCGATCCCTCTCTGCTGATAAAAGCCGTGCGTATTCTGGCCCTGCTGACGCTGGTCTTTGTCGCCTGCTTCTGGGTAAGCCACCAGTTTGCCTGGCTGATGGTGGTGATGGTGGGCTTCAACCTGTTCTTCTCGCCGCTGGTCCCGCTGACGGATGCCCTGGCGAACACCTGGCAAAAGCAGATCACGATGGACTACGGCCGCGTGCGCCTGTGGGGATCGATCGCCTTTGTGATCGGCTCTGCGCTGGTGGGCAAGCTGGTCAGCATCTTCGATTATCAGGCGATCCTGGCCCTGCTGAGCGTGGGGATTGCCTCCATGCTGCTGGGGATGTTGCTGCGCCCGTCGGTGATGCCGCAAGGGGAAAACCGCCATCAGGAGAGCGCGGGCTGGCCCGCCTGGCGAAGCCTGGTAGCGCAGAGCTGGCGTTTTCTTGCCTGCGTGTGCCTGCTTCAGGGGGCGCATGCGGCCTACTACGGCTTTAGCGCTATCTACTGGCAGGGGGCGGGGTACTCTGCCTCGGCGGTGGGCTACCTCTGGTCGCTCGGCGTGGTGGCGGAAGTGATTATCTTCGCGCTGAGTAAGAAATTATTCCGCCGCTTCGGCGCGCGCGACCTGCTGCTGCTCTCCGCCGTCTGCGGCGTGGCGCGCTGGGGGATTATGGGCTGGACGACCGACCTGCCGTGGCTGATTGTGGCGCAGATCCTGCACTGCGGGACCTTCACCGTCTGCCATCTGGCGGCGATGCGCTATATCGCCGCGCGTGAGGGCGGAGACGTCATCCGCCTGCAGGCGGTCTATTCCGCGGTGGCGATGGGCGGCAGTATCGCCATTATGACGGTCTTCGCGGGCTTCCTGTACCAGCATCTGGGCCACGGCGTATTCTGGGTGATGGCCCTCGTCGCACTGCCCGCGATCCTCGTTCGTCCAAAAGTGGCCGCGCGAGCCTAGCTACGATTCCAGCATGACGCGGATATGTTCCTGCTGCTGCGCGTTCAGCGCCTCAACGGCGTGGATCAACGGCGGCGAGAACAGCGGCAGGGCGGTCGAGTAGGGGGTGATCACCAGCGAGGCTTCGCGCGGTGCCCCCTCTCTCTGAAACGCCTGCAGCGTGAGGTAGCGAATATTGAGCGGCAGCAGCGTCAGCTCGCGCAGCTGCTGTTCAATCAATGCTTCACAGTCCTTATCTTCCCCCGTCAGCAGCACCACCTGCTTTTCGTGCAGATCGGTCTCCTGCATCAGCCAGGCACCGAAAATCACCGCCACCAGAGCAACCTCTTCCCCGGAGAACCGCAGCCCAAACTCGGCTTCCAGCTCAAAGAGCGCGTCCTGAGTGGTGCGCAGCAGGCGCGGATAAAGCCGATGGATCTCTTCTGGGAGGCTGTTATCAATGCCAATTTCAAACAGCGAGCGGTCCAGCGCCTGAGCGAGATGAACATAAAGCCGATCGGTCAGGCCATGCTCATCGCAAAAGCTCATGCCCGTCTGCGCGCGAAAACGCGCGACCATCCGCACGATTGCCCTGCGTAAGCGCTGATCCTGCTGATGCTTATCCAGCGCCGGGTCGGGGGTGCGTAACATCATAAACAGCAGCGCCAGAAACAGCTGTTCATCGCTGTGCGTGCCCTGCGGAACGCGCCGCTTCCAGTGGCGGACTATCTCCTGAGCTGTAAAAAACTCCCCTCTGGACTGCGTCCAGCTGCGCTGAACCGGGGAAAACTGCGGCGTATTGCCCTGATGATGCTGTATCAAACAATACTGCAGATAGAGCTGTAAAAACTGCACGTCGCGGTAATCAAACTGGCGCTGCAGCTTGCGCGAGCAAAAGTTAATGAGCGCCCGAAGATTCGCATCGTCATAAAGCGGGCGGGCAATGCCGTGCTGTTTAAGCGCGATTTTTAAGGCCGGGGTAAACTGGTGCAGGACAAACTGCGGGCAAAGCCGGAGCGACCTGCGCAGCCAGTGCAGCAGGCACAGGCGCTGATTCAGGGCCGAGCCTTCAATCCGGTAGCAGCCGTCCGGGTGCGTCACGATATCAAGCCGGTGATAGCGCTGGATTTCATCGCGCGTCTCGGCTATATCTTGCCGTGCAATGGCGTCGTCCACGCCGTTAGCAGCGATAATGCTCTGTGCGTTGACGGCAGCATCGGGCAGGTAAAGCATCAGAAGCACCTGGCAGCGGCGCTGCGAACTGGAAAGCACAGATGGAATTTCAAGCGTCGTCATCATCTGTCGGGTATCCAGTATGAGTGTTTGATAAGAATAGCTAAAGGATCGGCGCTGAAAAGCGCGCCGGCAGGCCTTTCACTCAGGATTGCGGGCGAACATCACAGAATTTTTGACGTGAGGAATTGATGCAAATAGTTAAACAAAGCGCGATGGCGTTATTTTTGGCGGTTTTGACTTTCACCGCTCGCGCGCACCCTCACAGCTTCATCAGCCTGAAAACCGAGCTGGTGACGGACGGCGCGCAGCTCAGCGGCCTGAAAATGCGCTGGACGATGGATGAAATCACCTCGGCAGATCTGCTCTACGACGCGGGCAACGCGAAGCCCGGCGATGAGGTCTGGAAAAAGCTGGCGGCAGAAGTGATGGCCAACGTGCTGGGCCAGCACTACTTTACCGAGTTCTGGCATAACGGTGAGAAGGTGAAATTTCTCAACCGCCCAACCGAGTACGGGATGTCGCGCGACGGGCATCAGGCGGTGCTGACCTTTATCCTTCCCCTCGCGCACCCTCAGCCGCTGGCGGGGCAGACCTATACTTTTTCCACCTTCGATCCCACCTACTACGTCGATATGCATTACGCCGGAGACAGCGACGTGCAGCTTCCTGCATCGCTACAAAAGGCCTGCAAACTCAGCGTTCACACGCCGAAGCCCAGCGACGAGATGCTCAACTTTGCGATCTCGCTCGATAAAGAGGATGCGCCGCCGGAAGATATGGAGCTGGGCAAACAGTTTGCGCAGGAGGTCACGCTGCAATGTCAGTAATCTCCTCGCCAGTCCGAAAACCGCGCCGCTGGCTGCATCTGTGGCCGCTGGCGCTCTTCCTGCTGTTCGCCGTTTGCGGTGCGCTGTGGCTGTGGCAGGCCTGGCCCCAGGTGATGATGAAAAGCATCATCTGGCAGCGCGAGGTCAACCAGCAGATGAGTGGCCTGCTCAAGGCAGTGGCGGAGAACCCGGCCAAAGCGGGCGGTTCCCTGCTGGCGTTTAGCTTTCTCTATGGCGTGCTGCACGCGCTGGGGCCGGGCCATGGCAAAATCGTCATCACCACCTGGCTTGCGACCCATCCCTCAAAACTGAAATCCAGTATCGGCCTGACGCTGGCCTCCTCGCTCCTTCAGGGCGGCGTGGCGATTGCACTCGTGGTGGTGGTGCTGTCGATTTTACGGCTACCTGCCCGTCAGCTGCATCTGAGCAGCTTCTGGCTGGAGAAGGGAAGCTATGCGCTGGTGGGCGTGCTGGGCGTTATTCTCTGCTGGCGAGCGCTGAAAAAATTGCATGCCCTGCTGAAAAAGCCAAAATTCAAAACCTTTACGCCGCATCACGTTCATGATGAGAACTGCAGCTGCGGGCATCAGCATCTGCCCACGCAGGCGCAGCTTGAAAACGGCGACGACTGGCGCGCGCGGGTGATGATTATTCTTTCGATGGGCATGCGGCCGTGCTCGGGGGCGATCATGGTGCTGCTGTTCAGTAAGGTGATTGGCGTGTTCGGCTGGGGGATGCTCTCGGCGCTGGCGATGGCGGCGGGGACGTCTCTCACCATAACCTCTTTAGCTCTGCTGGTTCATAGCTTCCGTCAGCTGGCGGTCAAACTCAGCGGCCATAAAACGCCGGTGCTGTGGCGGCAGGTTGGCTGGACCACGCTTGCGCTGGCGGGCGGGGTGATTTTGCTGGTGGCGGCAGTCACGATGTGGATAAGCGCGGTACCGGTGGGGAGGGGGCTGCGGCCGTTTTAAGGCCTCCCCCCTCAGCCATGTATGCTGACTCTTATTGTTACTCCCAGTTACCGTAGGGGTACGTTTTGCCTTTGATGAAATCCTGCGTTGACGGAATAACATTGAACGTGCCGCCGGGAACGACGTAGTCTTTGCAGAGCGTTAATGCCTTGCCGGAGCGGGTCCTCAGTTTCAGTGGTTTGACAGCCAGGCTGGGGCGTCCGGCGACATCCGGGAACCAGACCTTGACTTTGCCGCCGGGAGACAGGCCAAAGGTTATATTGTCGTACCAGACGGGGTCCCCATTACTCCAGCGATGATCGGCAGGCGTTTTCATGCGCAGCCAGGTATCCGGCCCGAACACGGCGCTGGTTTCGTAGGTTTGCTGGTCGATATAGGACTCCCAGCAGAAGACAATATACTGAGGAGGCTTTTTGACTTTATCGAAAATGACGCTACCTCCAAAGGCAACATCAGTCCATTTATCAACGGACTCCGAGTCGCGGGACGTCGAGTCAAGAGTGTTAAACGTATACAGATAACCATCGGTATCAATTACGCGGGCATGAAGCACTTCTGACGGTAACTCATAGGGCGTGACAAACGAAAAACTCCACTCGCCGTAAGGCAGCGACCAGTCGCCACTGGCGGCCTGCTTTGATTGCAAAGCGTGGGGTTTCTGAGAAGTGCAGCCAGAAGCAAACAACAGCAGCGTAAGTATTAGCAGTTTGTTCATATTCATCCCTGTTACTCCCAGTTACCGTAGGGGTACGTTTTGCCTTTGATGAAATCCTGCGTTGACGGAATAACATTGAACGTGCCGCCGGGAACGACGTAGTCTTTGCAGAGCGTTAATGCCTTGCCGGAGCGGGTCCTCAGTTTCAGTGGTTTGACAGCCAGGCTGGGGCGTCCGGCGACATCCGGGAACCAGACCTTGACTTTGCCGCCGGGAGACAGGCCAAAGGTTATATTGTCGTACCAGACGGGGTCCCCATTACTCCAGCGATGATCGGCAGGCGTTTTCATGCGCAGCCAGGTATCCGGCCCGAACACGGCGCTGGTTTCGTAGGTTTGCTGGTCGATATAGGACTCCCAGCAGAAGACAATATACTGAGGAGGCTTTTTGACTTTATCGAAAATGACGCTACCTCCAAAGGCAACATCAGTCCATTTATCAACGGACTCCGAGTCGCGGGACGTCGAGTCAAGAGTGTTAAACGTATACAGATAACCATCGGTATCAATTACGCGGGCATGAAGCACTTCTGACGGTAACTCATAGGGCGTGATAAACGAAAAACTCCACTCGCCGTAAGGCAGCGACCAGTCGCCACTGGCGGCCTGTTTTGACTGTAAAGGGTGAAGCTTCTGAGAGCTACAGCCCGCGATTGCCAGCAGCAGGGCAAAGGTCAGTACGTTATGTTTTTTCATCGTTTCTTTCCATCCATGTTGTAGATTGTTCTTATCCAGTTCCCGTCCGGTCGGTTGACAAAGCCGATGGTTTCCGACGCTGATATGCCCCCCTGTAACGCCCCGCTCTGTTTGAGTTCCACCGCGTTCCAGTGGGCTGAGCAGTGAATATACTTTCTGGCAATCATATCTGTGTCTTCAGGGGTAAAGCCGGTTACGCTTCTGTGCTGACGTGCTGCTTTACCCATCTGCCGGGCGTGGTCGCACAGCGGCTTCAGTTCATCTGGTAAGGCATGCTTTTGGTTTTTGTCCACGTCAGCAAATAACGCTCCGGCCTCCACTGCCGCATCGACCATGACCCGCAGCGCCACCTTTGACCAGTCAAAAAAGACCGTGCGATGGCGCAGCGTCAGGGCGGAAAAGGTCCGTTTCTGCGGCTGGCTGTAGCGGTCTGGAGGCGCAAAATCGTCTTCCCAGACGTCAGGGGTGATGGCGCTGGTGCGAATGACGGGCATGATCGCCGGTGAATGCTCCAGCACGCGCAGCTGCGCCATTGTCTGCTGATAAACGTGTGACTGTGCCCCTGGGTGCTTGTGGGGCAGGGTTTCCACCAGCGGACGGGTGAGAAAGAGGTCTTCTCGCAGCTGGGGCAGATAGCCGCCGCCGATATCGGAATGGACGCCGGGGAGGGTTAGCTCCGGCCAGGCGGGAGCCACGCTGTTCAGGGCGAAGTTGTAGCGGCATTCGTGCCGGGCGGTGATGTGGAACACCTTCTGCGCGACACCGGGACGCAGGCGGATGTCGACACTGCCGGTATCGGCGCTGTGCGGATCGAGGCCGTTCGCCAACGTGCCGACGGCTGCGACGGTGTCCATAATGCCCAGAAAGCGGGTT